>URFE01000053.1:0-12667 GCA_900546965.1 uncultured Collinsella sp. | reverse complement strand
GCGCCCTTGAAGTTGAACGTCAGATTGTCCAAATGCGGCCCGCGCAGCGTCGAGCCGTTACGCGGTTCGTAGAACCGCGTAACTAGTTAGTACATCTTTGCGCCGGCGGGAATGGAAGCGTCGAGCTGGATCAGGTTGAGACGCTCCTCACCATCCTCCTCGTGGATAGCGCTGATGAGCATGCCGCAGCTGGGAATGCCCATCATCTTGCGCGGAGGCAGGTTGGTGATGGCGAGCAGGGTCTTGCCGACCAGGTCCTCGGGCTCGTAGTACTCGTGAATGCCGGAAAGGATGGTGCGGTCGGTGCCGGTACCGTCGTCGAGTGTAAAGTTCAGCAGCTTCTTGGACTTCTTGACGGCCTCGCAGGCCTTGACCTTCACAGCGCGGAAATCGCTCTTGGAGAAGGTATCGAAGTCGACGAACTCCTCGAACAGCGGCTCAACGGCGATCTTGGAGTAATCGAGCGTGGGCTTAAGCGACGTAACGAACGGGCTCGCGGCGTTGCCGGCCTCGGCAGCCTTGGCGGCAGCGGCACCGGACTGGAAACCCTTCTCGGGCTTCATGTGCGGGAACAGCAGGACGTCGCGGATAGAAGCCTGGTTAGTAAGCAGCATGACCACGCGGTCGATACCAATGCCAATGCCGCCCGCGGGAGGCATACCGTACTCGAGGGCGCGCACGTAGTCCTCGTCGTACTCCATGGCCTCGTCGTCACCGCCGGCCTTCTCGGCCATCTGGGCGGCAAAGCGCTCGGCCTGGTCGACCGGGTCGTTGAGCTCGGAGAACGCGTTGGCGTACTCGTGACCGGCAATAACCAGCTCAAAGCGGTGCGTCAGGCGTGGGTCGTCCTCAAAACGCTTGGCAAGCGGGCTGACCTCGATGGGGTAATCGCACACGAACGTCGGGTTGACGATGGTGTCCTCGCCCAGCTCATCGTAAATCTCGGCGATGATCTTGCCAGCAGTCCACTCGGGCTTGATCTCCAGGCCCTTCTCGCGCGCGGCGGCAGCAAGCTCCTCGACTGGCGTGTCAATGGTGACCTGCTTGCCGAGCACGTCGGAGACGATGTCGGTCATGGGACGGCTGGCCCACTCACCAGAAAGGTCGATGGTCTGGCCCTGGTACTCGATGACCTCGGGGTTGCCGATGGCCTTGTTGGCAGCCTTGATGACACCCTGGGCGAGTGCCTTCATGCCCTCGAGGTCGGAGAAGGCACGGTAGGCCTCCATCGTGGTGAACTCGGGGTTATGGGTAAGGTCCATGCCCTCGTTACGGAAGATGCGGCCGATCTCGAACACGCGCTCAAAACCACCGACGATGCAGCGCTTGAGGTGCAGCTCGGTGGCAATACGCAGGTAGCACTCCTGATCGAGCGCGTTGAAGTGGGTAATGAACGGCTTGGCAGTAGCGCCGCCTTGGATGGTCTGCAGGATGGGGGTCTCGACCTCCATGTAGCCGTCGGACTCCATAAAGCGACGGAAGGTGGAGAGAATCTGCGAACGCTTACGGAAGGTCTCGCGAACGTCGTCGTTGGCGATCAGGTCGACATAGCGCTGGCGATAGCGGGTCTCCTTGTCGGAAAGACCGTGGAACTTCTCGGGCAGCGGACGAACGGCCTTGGCAAGCAGGGTCGCGCTCTTAGGGGCAACGGAAAGCTGGCCACGCTGGGTGCGCACGACCACGCCGGTCACGCCCAGGATGTCGCCCAGGTCGAGGGCCTTGAGCGTACTCCAGGCAGCCTCGTCCATGTCGTTGATGCGGCAGAACAGCTGAATCTCGGCAGTCGCATCGCGCACGACGATGAACATGATCTTGCCCTGACCGCGCTTGGCGACCACACGGCCAGCGATCTTCACGACGTCCTCGGTGTCCTCGCCATCGGCAAGCTCGGCGTACTTAGCCTCGATATCGGCGACGTAGTCCTCAAGCTCAGAGTGCTCGGGATAGGGGTTCTGGCCCGCCTCGAACAGGGCGGCGCGCTTGGCCAGGCGGGTGGCGCGCTCGTCGTTGAGCGTCGATGCCTGATCGGCGGCGTTCTGGTTCTCTGCCATAAGTTAGCTCCTCAAACTAAAACGCTCCCCAGGATTCGGTCCCAGGGAGCGAAAACATACCTTTACGCGGGACCGTGGTCTAGCGTGCGATCTTGGCGATGGTGTAGACGCGAGTCTTGCCGGAAGGCGTAACGACCTCGACGGAGTCGCCCTCGCCGTGACCAATGATGGCGTGACCGACCGGAGACTCGTTGGAAATCTTGTGCTCGAGCGAGTTGGTCTCGGTGGTACCGACGAGCGTGACTTCCATGACCTCGCCGTTGGGATCAATCAGCGAAACGGTGGAACCGATGGAGACGGTCAGGTCGCCCGTGGTGGCAGCAACCTGAGCGTTGGCGAGGATGGCCTGGATCTCGGCAATACGAGCGGCGTTCTGGGCCTGCTTGTCCTTAGCGGCGTCGTACTCGGAGTTCTCCGAAAGGTCGCCGAACGCGCGGGCTTCCTTGATGTCCTCGACGATCTCCTTGGCGTAATCGCCCTCACGCCAAGCGAGCTCCTCGACGAGCTTCTGGCGGCCCTCAGCGGTCAGTACGATCTGGCTTGCGTCCATACGGATATCTCCCCAACTCTGATCAAACGATCAACTGTCAACAAAACGAAAAAGACCGGCTAGCCTGCGGGCAAGCCGGTCAGGTGCTCACCCCAAAGGGATGGGACTACTCTGCGTCCGCGTCGCTGTCCTCTGCCTGCTTCTTCTTGGCAGCAGCGAGCTTGGCCTCGAGCTCAGCGATCTCCTTGTCCTCCTCGGACTGCTCGACCACGACCTCCTCGGCCTGCTTGGTCTCGGCCTTATCGTCGCCCTCCATACCCTCGCGGATATTCTTGACGGTAGAGCCGAGGGACTTGCCGAGCTTCGGCAGGTTCTTGGGCCCGAAGATAATCAGGACAACGACGAGAATAATGATGAGCTCAGGAGCCCTCAGTCCAAACATGTAGACCTCCACAATACAGCGAGACAAGCTCGAATGAGTATACCGCGGGTATCGCGGTATCACAACAATAGCTAAAAAAAGGGACCGCAAGAAGCGGTCCCTCCTCATGCTCTGGTCGGGTTGACTGGATTTGAACCAGCGACCCCTGCGTCCCGAACGCAGTGCTCTACCAAACTGAGCCACAACCCGTTAGCTCGACTATAGTAACAAAGATTTCCGTCGTGTGCTAGAGAAATTTTTACTTCTTTGGCACTTCGACGCGAACCGTGTTGGGAATGAGCTCCGTCGCGCAGGCCCACCAGCCTTTTTGCTGGGCAGCGTCCGCAAGCCTTTCGGCCGTGGCGGCGGTGTCGCAAATGGCAAACGAACAGGCGCCCGATCCGCACACATCTACAGCAACGGTGCCGTCCTGTTTACGCAGCCAATCGAGAACCGTTTGAATCTGCGGCTCCATCTGTGCGGAAATGACACCCAGGTTGTTATGGATGAGCGCATATGCCGTCTCGGCATCACCAGCACGCAAGGCAGAAGCTATCGCGCCGGGCTTGTCCGAAGGCACCGGGGCCTCGTCAAAACGTCGATAGGCTTCAA
This sequence comes from uncultured Collinsella sp., assembly GCA_900546965.1. Lineage (GTDB taxonomy): Bacteria > Actinomycetota > Coriobacteriia > Coriobacteriales > Coriobacteriaceae > Collinsella. The sequence continues at coordinate 9,093 of URFE01000053.1, read as the reverse complement.
TTGTCGAAACACTTGCCTCGCGCGGCTTGACCAGCACGACGGGCGTCGCGGGCAGCGCGGGGTACTCAGTTGCCAGCACGTCTCCCCCACCTACGTAGAACGCAGGACTCGCGTGCAAAAAGAACGGGACGTCGGCACCGATGCCTCGCGCAATATCGTCGAGCGCTGGGTCGGTGCGATCAATGCCCCAGAGCTCCGCCAAGGCGACAATGACCGCGGCCGCATCCGTCGAGGGGCCGCCCAAGCCGGCGCACAATGGAATGCGCTTCTCAATCGTCACGCAGATGTTTGCCTCGCGACCATAATGCTCGGCCATAGCAACCGCAGCCCGATACGCCGTATTCTTTTGCATGGGAAAATCTGATGCCGGAACCGTCTGGACGGTCAGCGCCTGCGCCGGCGTGACCGTCACGGTATCGGAAAGACCGACGGCCGCCATCAGGGAATCGACCCTGTGGTAGCCGCGGTCATCGCGCTCGGTATGAACCCCCAGGTAGAGGTTAATCTTTGCCGGCGCGGAAAGAGTCAGGGACCGATCGGTCACCGTTAATGCTCCTCGAGCTGATTGCCGAGCGGGGTAAAGATATGCTCGCCGCTCTCGGGGTCGAACAGCTCGACCTGACCGGTGAGCACATCGATATACTGGTAGGACTGACGCGACTTGCGGCCACGACGCTCGTCAACCTCGACAATGAAGACGGCCGGGTGGACGCTCTTGATGGTGCCCATGCGCTCGACGACGCGGGTACGGCCCATGTTGGCCTTAACCTTGACGCGATCGCCCACCATATCGGTCAGCTTCTCGTGGATGTCGTCGACGTGATTGACTTCCATCTCTTCCATGAACAGGGCCTCCAGAAGGTGCAATTCAAAAAGGGGATAATACCCCTAAGATAGACAAAACTCTAATACTATAGCACCCTGTTGTGGCCATACGCAAGTAGCTAAAAAAGCCCGGTCTCGAATACGTACCAGACGACAATCTCGCATGACCAGTTGTTACGCGGTTTGGTAAAACCGCGTAACCTAAAGGTTATCGGTGTCCAAGACGATGGTGAATGGGCCGTCGTTGACCAAGTCGACTTTCATATCGGCGCCAAAAATGCCGTGCGCCACGTGTTCGACATCTTGGCGAACGAGCGTCAGGAAGTACTCGTAGAGCTCGTTGGCAACATCGGGCGCGCCGGCATCCGTAAACGATGGGCGGCGACCGTGGCGGCAGTCGGCGAACAGCGTGAACTGCGACACCACGAGCACCTCGCCGTCGACATCGGCAAGCGCCAAGTTGGTCTTGCCGTTCTCGTCCTCGTTGATACGCAGCCCGCGGAGCTTGCCCCACAGCTTGTCGGCCTCGGCACGCGTATCGCCATGGCCCACACCCAGCAGCACCAGGTAGCCGCGTCCAATGCGGCCCACGCACTCGCCGTCGACCGTCACGCCGGCGTTGAGCACGCGCTGCACCACCGCGCGCACGGTCTACTCCTCGCCCGTCAGCTTGGCGGACAGATGCTCGAGCGCGTGGAAACGATGGCTGATGGCGTTCTTCTCGTCAGCCGTCAGCTCGGCCATGGTCTTGCCCGGCGTGTCGACCGGCAGGAACAGCGGGTCGTAGCCAAAGCCGTGATCGCCGCGGCCCTCGTGCGCGATAACGCCCTCGCAGGCACCCTCGCCATAGGTGACCAAACCGTCCGTGTCGATGAGCGCGACGACGCTCATAAAGCGCGCAGTGCGGTCCTCGTCGGCCACGCCCTCCAGATTCACGAGAAGCTTGGCGTTGTTGGCGGCATCGTCGCCGTGCACGCCCGCATAGCGCGCGCTATACACACCGGGCCCACCGTCCAGCGCGTCGACGACCAAGCCCGAATCGTCGGCAATGGCCATAAGGCCCGTCTCCTCAACCGCGGCTTGGGCCTTGATGATGGCGTTCTCCAAAAACGTCGTGCCGTTTTCCTCGGGATCCTCAAAATCACCCAGCTGGCCGAGCGCCACAAAGCGCACCTCGGGCATGACCTTGCCCAAAATGGCCTCGATCTCGGTGAGCTTATGGGCGTTGCCCGTTGCCACGACGATGGTCGCCGCCGGGTCGAGGGTGTCGATGTCAATCTTCTCAAGTGCCATGACTGGCCTCCTTGTCTCTATAGCAAGCCGCGTGAGGGGCGTTTGGGCACTTGACCCCTCCCCTCTCAGGCGATCGGACCTTTCAACGCAGCATTTCAGCAGATAAAACCTACCAAAATAAACCTGTCCCTTTTTGGCAGGCTAGACGATGGCTTGGCGCTGGAGCTCGATGAGCTCGGCGATACCCTTGTCGCCCAGGTCGAGCAGGGCGTTGAGGCGTTTGCGGTCGAAGGGCGCCTGCTCGCCGGTACCCTGGAGCTCGATCATCTCACCGGTGTCGGTGGCGACGAGGTTCATGTCGACCTCGGCATGGCTGTCCTCGGAATAATCGAGGTCAAGCAGCGTATTGCCGTCGACAACGCCCATGGAGATGGCAGCCACCTGGCCGATAAGCGGGATGCGCTCGATCTTGCCCGCCTCGACCCACATGGCGAGGGCGTCGTGCAGCGCCACCCAGGCGCCGGTGATGCTCGCTGTACGCGTGCCGCCATCGGCCTGAATCACATCGCAGTCGACGGTGACGGTGTACTCGCCGAGCGCCTTCATGTTGACGACGGTACGCAGGCTGCGGCCAATGAGGCGCTCGATCTCCATGGAACGACCCTTGCGGTTGGCGTGCTCGCGCTTGCAGCGCTTGCCGGTCGACGCCGGCAGCATGGCGTATTCCGCGGTCACCCAGCCGGCCTTAGCTCCCTTTCGCCAGCCCGGCACGCCCTCCTCGATAGTGGCGGCGCACAGCACGCGCGTGTCGCCGAACTCGGCCAGGCACGAGCCGTGGGCGTGCTTCATGACGCCACGGGCGAGCTTAACGGGGCGCAACTCGTTGGCGGCGCGACCGTTGGCGCGGTTGACCTGCATGTACTCCATAGAAATATCCTTTCGGCAAAAGATGTGGCGAAGGCTTTGGCGGCTGCCTTACATCTATTTCAGCTCATCGATATCGATGTGTTCGATGCTCTTGAGCGGCTGACCAAAGATAAAGCTGCCCGCCACCGCAAACTCGGCAATGTTATCGGCCGTCGTGGCAAAACGATGCTGCGGCTCGGCGGCGTCGCCCGCCAGCTGCTCGCGGCGCGTGAGGATATCGGTCAGCTCGCGTGTGGTCTCCTCGGCGGAACTCACGACGCGCACCCCAGGCCCCAGCGCATGGCGGATAGGTCCCACCAACAGCGGAAAATGCGTACAGCCGAGCACCACGGTATCGATACCGTGGTCGCGCAGCGGCTCAACCGTAGCACCCACCAGCGCACGCACGGCAGGCGTATCGAAGATGTCCTCGTTCTCAAGCCACTGTTCCTGCAGATGTGCACCCGAGGCGAGCTCGTGTTCGACAACCTCGACAAAGCTCGAGGCAGGACAGCCGTATACATCGACGCCGGCATCTAGATCCTGAATGGCGCGCGTGTAGGCGCCCGAGCGAATGGTGAGGTTGGTAGCGAGCACGCCCACGCGACGCGTACGCGTGCTGTTGATTGCTGCACGGGCACCCGGCGCGATCACGCCGATTACGGGAACGTCGAGCACCTGCTGGGCCAAACGCAAGGCCGCAGCGGTCGCCGTGTTGCAGGCGATGACCATAATCTTGACGTCGTGCTTCGAAAGCCAACGACCCACCTGCAACGCAAACGAGCGCACCTCATCCTCGGTGCGGGTGCCGTAGGGGCAGCGTTTGGTGTCGCCAAAGTAGTAGACGGACTCGTGCGGCAGCGCCGTCGCAATCGCGCGCGCAACCGTCAGACCGCCCAAACCAGAATCGAACACGCCAATCGGGTGCGTGTCGCCTGCCGGATTCTCGATATCGGACATTACCTCACCAGTCTCTCTCGAAAAGACATGTCCAAGTGCGGCGACGCCGCGCTACGAACGCGCCGCGACCAGCAGCTCTGCCGTCGCCGCCCAACCGTCGACAATTTTGCCTCGCGTAACGAAAGCATTCTCGCAAGCAGCCAGGAACTCGGGCGCGCCGGCGCTCGTCAGGCCATTCTCGACCAAGCAGAACGTGCCCGCGTGATCGGCCATGTAGAAGTCGGACTCGGAGTCGCCGAGCGCCAACGTCTCCTCGCGCTCGATCCCTAGGTGCTCGCAGAAGCGCGCAATGGCGACGCCTTTGTTGAGGCCCGCGGGGTTGATGTTGAATGCGCGACCGTCCTCGACGCGATCGAGCTCGAGCGTCGTCGGCTTGGACAGGTGAGTCAGATGGCCGTTGCAAGCCCAGATCAGACCGCAGCCGGCCTCGTCCAGGATGGCCTGGACCTCATCGTCGGGCACATCGCCGCGCATACCGACGGTGACCTCACGGTATTTGTAGCCGGTCGACATGTCGTTGTGGTACTCGATCTTGTGCGGCCAGCGGGCAAGGATCTTCTCGCACACGCCGGTCTGCTCGATCACCTGGTGCGGCGTGAGGCCGCAGACGGGGTCGTAAGGCATGTCGCCGGTCAGATACTCCCAATCGTTGGCCTTGAGGTCGTACATAACCAGGCCGCCCATCTCACCAATGTAGGAGTTGAGGCCGAGCACGCGCGCGTCCTCGTGGATCATGGTACGGTTGCGGCCCGAGGTGGGAACCACCTGAATACCAGCGCGAGCGAGCGCCACGACGGCCTCGACGAGTTTGGTCGAAGGGTTGCCGTCGTTGTCGCGCAGCACGCACGAGCCGGGTGCGAGCATCGTGGCATCCAGGTCGGTAAAGACGTACTTGACCTTGGCCAAGCGCTCGCGCATCTCGCCCGAAAGCTCGGCAACGGTCGGCAGGGTGTTGTGGGACATGGTTACTCCGTTTACGTAGAAGGGTTTGGACTTGGACGGCATGTTTTGATTGAGGGAACACGCTTATGGCGACAGCGCACTCAGGGCGCCGCCGCCATCATGGTTCATTAGTCAAACTGGGTAACATCAATCAGGCGATTGGCCAACGAAAGGTCGCTCTCGATGGGCACAAACTCGTCGCCCACGTGCATGAGCTCCTCGTCACCCTTTGCCAGCAGCAAGACAATGGTGGGAGCATCGGGGTTGACGTACTCCTCGCGCGCCGCCTTGAACGCCGCATGCACAGCGGCTTCGCGGTCGAGGATGATCTTGTTCGGCGTATCGTCGGGAACATGTTCGGCAAGCTCGCGACAGACCTTCATCGGGTCCTCGTGAGCCGGGTCCTCATTGGCAAAGATCATCAGGTCGGAATACGGTGCGGCCTCGCGCGGAAGCTGCTCGCGGCGCTCCTGCGCCTTGCCGCCGGCAGCGCCAAACACTGCGATGACCGGACTGGCGGGAAACGCGCGCTTGACCGACGAGAAAAGCGAGCGGAACGAAAGCTGGTTGTGCGCGTAGTCGACGACGCAGATCACGCGGCCGTCCTTCGACTCCACGACCTCCATACGGCCCGGCACACGCAGTTTGGAGAGGCCCTTCTTGATGGCATCGATACCGATGCCGATCTCGCGCGCAGCGGCGATAGCGACCAGCGCGTTCTCCACGTTAAAGTCTCCCGCGATACCCAGCAGGACCTTCTCCCCCGCCTCGGACTCGTCGGCACACAGGCCATGCAAGTTGAACTCGATGCTAAAGCCGACCATGCGTACGTCGCTCGCCCACAGGCTTGCCTCGGGATGCTCGACGCCAACGGTCACCAAGCGCTCGGCCGTCGACGCTGCCTCCAGCACACGGTCGACCTCTTCGGTGCCCAGATTCACCACGGCGGTCTTTGCCTGGTCAAAGATCCTGAGTTTGCTCTCAAAATAATCCTCAAACGTGGGGTGTTCGATCGGCGAGATGTGGTCGCGGCCGATGTTGAGGAAACACGCCACGTCAAACGGCAGATTCTCGACGCGTTGATACTTGAGCGCCTGGCTCGAGACCTCCATGACCATGGACTGGCGACCGGACGTGCGGCAGTTGGCGATATGGCGCCAGACCTCGGGGGCCTCGGGCGTAGTATTGGTGCTCTCGTAGCACTCGATACCATCGTCGGTACTCACCGAGCCGATCATGCCGCAGGACTCGCCCGCCGCCTTGATGATGGACTGGAGCATAAAAGCGGCCGTGGTCTTTCCCTTGGTGCCGGTAATGCCCACGATCTTGACGTCGTGGTCGGGACGGTCGTAGACCTCCGGCGGCAACAGGGCCATGGCCGTGCGAACACTATCAACAACCAGCATCGCAGCACCGCTCTCCTGCGCCAGCGGCTCCAGAGACTCGACCAGCGACTCCTCGCACACAAATGCGACGGCGCCCGCATCGAGCGCCATGCTCAAAAACGCGGGCTTAAAGGCAGCACCTTTGCAAAAGAACACGTCACCTGCCGAGACCGCGCGCGAATCAAACGAGCAGCCGGTCACGGCACGCTCGTCAACCTGCTCTGATGCGCGCAGCTCGCCGCACACATCGAGAAGCTTGGCAAGCGTATCGACCGTGGTCACGGTCGCGGAATCCGAATGGTGCATCTTTCACCTTTCTCAGCCATTTGGCAGGGACGGTTTTTATAGTAACTGAAACGCGCCCACGCAAAAACGGCTCCCGGAGGAGCCGTTACGCGCAGGCGTTCGTAAGCCGAGGCTAGGCAGCCCGAACAGCGGACTGGTCCTCGTCGATAAAGAAGCGCTTGTACCACACTAGGAACACGAGCGGCGTATAGATCTTGCGCTGGAAATCGCCCTTGCCCGCAAAGTGCAGATCGAGCAGGTGCATGAGCTCGTCGGTATCGAAGAACTCGCTTGCCCACGGCGCGGTGAAGTACTCCTTGACATAGTCGTACCACTTTTGCTCGCGCAGCCAGTAGACAATCGGCACCGGGAAGCCCACCTTGGGACGGGTGGCCCACTCATCGGGCAGCGACTTGTTGGCAGCGTGGCGGAGTACCTGTTTGTTGCCATTCTCGTTGATGCGGTAGCGGTCGGGAATATGCTCGGCGAACTCCATGACTTTGCGGTCCAGGAAGGGCACGCGCAGCTCCAGCGAGTGTGCCATGCACATCTTGTCGGCCTTGAGCAGAATGTCGCCCGGGAGCCACATATTCATGTCCAGGTACTGCTTTTTGACCAGCTCGGGCTGACCCTTCACGCGCGCATAGATGGGAGCGGCGAGCTCGAAGGCGCCATCTCCGGTGTTGTACTCGGGCTTGAGCACGCCGTCGACCTCGCGCTCCGGCCATACCAGAGCCTGTCCCAGGAACGACTTCTCGGGGATCTCGGCACCCTTGACTAGGAAGTTATGTCCCTTGAAGTACGGCATATGCAGCGCCAGGTTACCGAGCGCGCGACGGACGGGCAGCGGCACCATCTTTTTGTACTTGCGCACCGGGACCGTATCCTCGTAGTAGGCGTAGCCGCCAAAGAGTTCGTCGGCGCCTTCGCCCGAAAGCACGACGGTAACGTCCTTGCGGGCCATCTCGGCCAAGAACCACAGCGGCACGGAAGACAGGTTGGACTGCGGCTCGTCCATGTGATACTGGATGTCCTCGAGCGCACCGAAGAACTCGTCGGCGGTAATCATCTTGCGAACGTTCTCGACGCCGAGCTTATCGGAAAGCTCCTTGGCGTAGTTGGTCTCGTTAAAGTTCTTGTAGTCAAAGCCCACCGAGAAGGTCTTGTCGGGCATGAGGCAAGCGGCGATATAGCTGGAGTCGACGCCACCGGAGAGGAACGACGCGACCTTGACATCGGCGATGCGATGGGCCTCGACGCTCTCGTGCACGACCTCGTCCAGCTCATCGACATACTCTTCGAACGGCTTCTCGACGGCAGAGTAATCGCAATCCCAGTAGCGCTCGATGTTCATCTTGCCGGTCGGGATATCGACGGTAAAGTAGTGCGCCGGCGGCAGCTTGTAGACACCCTCGAAGAAGGTCTCCTCGGTTGCCGAATACTGCAGCGTCATGTACGGACGCAGAGCCTTTTTGTTGACCGCCTTGTGGAAGTGCGGGTAGTCCAGGAAGCTCTTGATCTCGGAACCAAAGAGCACGCCCGGAGCGCCGTCGCCCGCATCGGCCATGGGATAGTAGTAGAGCGGCTTGATGCCAAAGATGTCGCGGGCGCCAAAAAGCTTGTTCTTCTTTTTGTCCCAGATGACGAAGGCGTACATACCGCGCAGGCGATCGAGGACGGCCTCGCCCCACTCCTCGTAGCCGTGCAGGAGGCTCTCGGTGTCGGCGCCGCAGTGGAACTTGTAGCCCTTGGCCTCGAGCTCGGAACGGAGTTCTTGGAAGTTGTAGATCTCGCCGTTGAAGACAATGACGACGCTACCGTCCTCGTTGGCCATGGGTTGGGCGCCAGCCTCGGTCAGGTCGAGGATCGACAGGCGGCGGAAGCCGAGGGCAACGCGGCCGTCGATAAACTGACCGCCCATGTCGGGACCGCGATGGACGATGCGGTCCATCATCTTGGTGAGCACCTCGGATTGGTTATCCGTCCCACCGACAAAACCGACAAAACCGCACATATACTATCCCCTCTGCTGTTGCTGGGCATCAAATCGAATCAGTAGCTTTTGAGTATACCCGAGGGCGTAAAGAGGGGCGGAATGTTCAGGCAATCTCAACTGAATCAGCTCTGCTGTGACACGCGCCGGTTACCTTTAATGGATATGAGGTGAATGGGGCGATTGTTTTGCTATACTCTCTCCGCACGGGCGATTGGCGCAACGGTTAGCGCAGGTGCTTTACACGCACAAGGCTGGGGGTTCGAATCCCTCATCGCCCACCATTGAATTGGAAACGGTCCTCGAAAGGGGACCGTTTTTGTTTGGGCCCATTTCATGGGATTCGAACCCGCAAGGGTGCGGAGCTGAGGAAACGCGAAGCGTTTTCCAGCGCAGCACGCGAGGGCCGCAGGCCCGAAGCGGAAGCGGGCGGCGCCAGCCGCACGCGGACATCCCTCATCGCCCACCACTGATTTGAAAGGCTCCCAGCAATGGGAGCCTTTCTTTTTGGCTCTGTTAGACCAGGATTGACATACATGTGTCCCCACGGTGCCATATCGTTAG
>URFE01000052.1:0-12669 GCA_900546965.1 uncultured Collinsella sp. | reverse complement strand
AAAATGCGACTGAGACGATATATGTTGACGGGTATACTTGTCCCGGTTTAAAACGCAGGAACGGAGATGGTCGCATGGCACAGCCGGATACGACGCGCACGGTGGGGCTCGCGCTCGAGGGAGGCGGCTACCGCGGTATGTATACGGCGGGCGTGCTCGACGTTTGGATGGAGCACGGTTTGACCTGCGACCATATGGTGGGTGTCTCGGCGGGCGCGGCGTTTGGCTACAACTTCAAATCGCGTCAGATCGGCCGCGCCATTCGCTATAACAAGGCCTATTGCGCCGATAAGCGCTATGCGGGTGTAGCAAGCTGGCTGCGGACTGGAGACATGTTCAATGCCGATTTTGCCTATCATGAGGTGCCCATCGAGCGCGATCCCATCGACCTGGAGGCATATCGCGCCTGCCCCATGCGGTTTACGTGCGTGTGTACCGATATCGAGACGGGCAAGGCCGTCTATCACGACCTGCCTTATGGCGATGAGCGCGATATCGAGTGGATCCGGGCGTCGTCGGCTATTCCTGTGGCGACGCGTCCCGTTGCTATTGACGGACATAAGTATCTGGATGGTGGCGTGGCTGATTCCATTCCCAGCGCATGGCTGTTTGCGCAGGGGTATGACCGAAACATCGTGGTACTCACGCAGCCGGCGGGCTTTGTGAAGCAGCCCAACAGCGTGATGCCCATGCTGCGGCGCGTGTTCCGTCACTACCCGGAGTTTGTCGCAGCGCTTGAGCATCGGCATGAGGTCTACAATGCCACGCTCGATGACTTAGCACGTCGCGAGGCTGCCGGCGAAATCTTTGTGGTGCGGCCGAGCGAATCGGTGAAGGTACCGTCGCTGTGCCGTGAACCGGATGAGCTCGAGCGTATCTATCAGATCGGTCGGCGCGATGCGGAGGCGACCTTGCCGGCGTTGGAAGCGTATCTGGCGGGGTAAGGGTCGCATGCGGAAAGCGCATCCCGGAATGGAGGTCCAAACTGGGATGCGCTTTCCATTGCTGAAGATATGAGGCCGCGAATAAGCTGCTCGGCCTATGCCTATGCCTGCTGCCAGGTGTCGACGAGCTCCTTGGCGGCGGCGTAGGGGTCGTCGGCACTGCAGACAGCGCTCACCACAAAGAAGCCATCGACGCCGGTGGCCTTGAGCTGCGGCAGGTCGGCCGTCTTGACGCCGCCGCCCACCACGATGGGCACGGGGCTTGCCGCGTGGAGTGCGGCCAGGTCCTCAAAGCTCTTGGTGATGATAGAGCCGTCGCCCGCGCGTCCGCAGTCGCGCTTGGTTTCGGTCTCGTGGAGCGGGCCGATGCCCAGGTAGTCGACTAGGCTCATGTCGGCGGTCTTGACGTACTCGAGCATCTCCTCGCAACGGGCCGAAAGGCCCACGATGGCATCGGGGCCCAGAAGCTTGCGGCAGACCTCGACGGGAATATCGCTCTGGCCCACGTGCACGCCGTCGACAGCAATACCCTGCTCGCGCGCGGCGAGTACGCAGTCCAAGCGGTCGTCGATCAGCAAGGCGACCTGACCGGTCTTGCCGGCCTGTGCGATTGCCTGCGCGGCGTCGCCCGTCAGCGCGATGATTTCACGGGCGCTTGCCACCTTGGAGCGCACCTGGATGCAGGTAAAGCCTGCGTCGAGCGCCTGGGCCACCACATCGCCCACGGGACGCCCGAGCGTGTTTTCGGGGCCGAGTACCAGATAGGCCGAGATATCAAGGTTGTCGCGGATGCTCATCGTGCTTCCTCCTGCTTTTTGATCTGCGCTTCCATGCGTTCGAGCTTGCCGGTCATGGTGTCGGTAAATCCGGGTCGAATATCGGCTTTGAGCACGACTTCGGTGCGGATGCCCTTGCTCGCCAACACAAAGGTTGCGTCGCGCACGACCTGCATGACCTCGTCCCAGTCGCCCTCGATCTCGGTGAACATCGAGGTGGTGCGGTTGGGAAGGCCGCTCTCGCGAATGATGCGCACGACCTCGGCGACCTCGGCGGATAGCTCATCGCCGGTGCCGCATGGGGCGATGGCCACAGCGACGAGCGTGTTCATGCCGGCATTGGTTGCGGGCTCGGACATGGCCTATGCCTCCTCGAGCTCGAGTTGGTTATCAGCGATATCTTGGGCGGTCGCGCGGTAGAGCTCATCGATAAAGGCGACCTTAAAGCTTGCCGGGGCATCGGCGACAGCGGCGGCACGCGTGCCGGCAACGTTGTAGACCGCGGTGCCGCAGATGGCTGCCGTAAACGGGTCGGTGGCACAGGCGTACACGGCCAGCACGCCGCCCTGCGAGCAACCGCAGCCGGTGATCTTGGACATGAGCGGGCTGCCGCCGTGGGACTTGGCTACGGTCGTGCCGTCGGTAATCAGGTCGACTTCGCCCGAGGCCACTACGGCGCCGCCGGTGTAGCGGGCGAGCGCCACGGCGGCACCACGGGCGGCGTCGACCGTGTCGGTGGTATCGACACCGCGCACGCGGCTCAGATCGGCCGCCTCGCCCTCAAGACCCCACAGGCCGGCGAGCGCGATAATCTCGGAGGCGTTGCCGCGCACGATGGCGGGCTTGTACTGCTTGAGCTCGTTGACCAGCTGGGTGCGCAGGCTACCGATACCCAGGCCCACCGGATCGAGCACCCAGGGCTTACCGGCGTCGTGTGCCGCCTTGGCCGCGCGGGGAATCGTTTGCTCGTAAATGGGGAAGAGCGTGCCCATGTTGAGATAGATGGCGCCGCCGCCGGCAACGAGCGCCTCGCCCTCGTCGGGCAGATAGACCATGGCGGCCGATCCGCCCACGGCGAGCTGTGCGTTGGCGACAAAGTCGATCGTCACCGTGTTGGTGATGGAGCCGGCCATCGGATTGGTAGCGCGAATCTCATCCACGGCCTTGACCATATGTTGCTTAAGCTGTTCCGAATCAATCACTGCACATGCCTCCTTGGCATAGAAAAGGGGCGCTGTGCATAGACAGCGCCCCTGTAAAGGCGGCATGCTCCCTACGCCAGCATTAACTGACAGGTTCAAAGGATTGGGCCCCATGCCCTCTCAGCCTTGTGGTTTGCACCGCCGGCACTCCCGCATCGAATCTGTTGTTCCCTATACTAGCGCACCTGCAAAAAAGGGACAGGTTTATTTTGGCAGGTGGCAACAGGGGCGCTGTATTTTCCCAGATAAAACCTGACAAAATAAACCTGTCCCTTATTGGTAGGTCGTTACAATGGTTACGGTGAAAATGACGGGGGACTCTATGATCAAACTTGTGCTAACCGATATGGACGATACGCTGATTCCAGCCGGGCATGACGGCGCCAGCGACTACGCCATTGAGGGTATTCATGCCATGCAGGCGGCGGGTCTGCACTTTGGGCCGGTTTCGGGTCGTCAGCCGTCCGCGATGGGCTGGATGTTCAAAAACCGTTCCGAGTGTTTTTCGACCGGTGCGTTCTGTAACGGCCAGGTGATGTTTGTCGACGGCGAAGTAGTCGCTTCGCGCGCAATCGACAACGATGCTCTGATACGTTTGGCTGACTATCTGGAGCAAGAGACCGACGATACATTTCTAAAAGTCTACAGTCTGGGCGATGACTTTTGGGGCAACGATGCCTATTGCGTGACGAGCAATCCCGAGCGTGTGCGTCGCGCTATGGAGTCGGGCGGCAATGCGTGGCTCAAAGGCGAAGAGGCCCCGTGTCGTCCCGTCGTCGATGGCGCGCCGGTGTTTAAGGCGAATATCTGGAGTGCCCGTTCGCGTGAGGAGCTCGCGGAGCTACGCGAGCGCGTTGCCGTTGAGATGCAGGAACTCTCGCTTGTGTTTCCCAACAACCGAGTGCGCCTGTTCGACATCCTTCCGGATGGTTGGGACAAGGGCTGCGCTGCGCTGGAGCTGGCGCGCGCCTTGGGCCTGACGCCCGACGAGGTGGCCGTATTTGGCGATTCCGATAACGATCTGCCCATGATCGATGCCGTTCCCAACTCCGTTGCAGTCGCCAATGCCAACGAGGCCGTCACGGCTGCCGCGCGCTGGCATATCGGCGCCGCGGCAGATGATGCGGTCGCCGGGGCTCTGCATCAGATTGCCGCCTGCGCCGCGACGGGGGAGATGCCGCCGTTTATGCGTCAGGAGGGTGCAGCCGACGCGAATTTCGCGAACAGCTAAGGAGACAGCCATGAAGCTCCAGCAGCTCAGATATGTCGTCAAAGTTGCCGAATGCGGCAGCATTACCGAGGCCTCGCGCCGTCTCTTTGTGTCGCAGCCTTCGATTACCGCGTCGATTCGCGATCTCGAAAACGAGATGGGTGTGCACATCTTTGAGCGCACCAACAAGGGCGTCATTGTGTCCGAGGAAGGCGAGACCTTCTTGGGCTATGCGCGCCAGGTACTCGACCAGGCCGACCTGCTCGAGGGCAAGTACAAGGGCGCATCCGAGCAGGTGCCGCACTTTAGTGTGAGCTGCCAGCATTATTCCTTTGCCGTCAACGCGTTTGTCGACGTGATCCGCGAGTTCGATGCCGCGCGTTACGACTTCACCCTGCGCGAGGAGCAGACTCACGAGATTATCGAGGATGTCGCGCATATGAAAAGCGAACTGGGCATCCTGTACTTATCCGAGCATAACCGCGAGGTCATCGAGCGCATGCTGGTGGCCAACGAGCTCGTGTTCGAAGGACTCTTCTGCGCCACGCCGCATGTCTTCGTCTGCGCCGACCATCCGCTGGCGGACCGCTCCAGCGTGACGCTCGAGGATCTGGAAGACTACCCGTTCCTGTCCTACGAGCAGGGCAGCTACAACTCGTTTTACTATTCCGAGGAGCTGACCTCGACGTTCGAGCGTCGCAAAAATATCCGCGTGCGCGACCGTGCGACGTTGTTCAATTTGGCCATGGGCCTCAACGGCTACACGGTATGCTCGGGCGTGATCAGCCACGAGCTCAACGGCCCCGGCATTATCTCGATTCCGCTCGACGTGGACGAGTACATGGAGATTGGCATCATCACGCGCAAGAACACGACGCTCACGCGCTACGGTCGGGCCTATATCGACGCGATTCGTCAGCATATCTAGGGTGCTGTGCTCCGCACGGTTCAAGTCTCTTTATGACGGTCCAGACTGATATAGGAAGCATCTATATCAAACTGTTATAAACGTATATTTTACGATGGGCATATGAGCGCTCATACTCTGTCCCAGTAAAGCGACCAATGCAAAGGGAGATATCTATGAGCACTTCGATTCAACCGAACGCGCCGTTTCGCGCCGATATCGTCGGCAGCTTTCTTCGTCCGCAGGCTGTAAAGGACGCCCGTGCCGCCTATGTCGCGGGTAAACTCGGCGCTTCCGGCCTTAAGGCCGTCGAGGACGAGGCCATCCGCGACTTAGTGGCCAAGCAGAAGGCTGCCGGCTTGCAGGTGATTACCGATGGCGAGTTCCGCCGCAGCTACTGGCACCTCGATTTTATGTGGGGACTCAACGGCATTGAGCGCCGTACCTCACGCACGGGTTATATGTTCCATGACGAGGAGACGACGGCCGACACCGCTGTGGTTACCGGTCCCATTAGCGGCGAGAACCACCCGTTCGTCGAGCATTTTAAGTTCGTCAAGGCGCTTGAGGGAGAGGGCCACGTTGCACGCCAGACCATCCCGGCGCCTATCCAGACGTTCTCTGAGGTTACGCTCGATCGCTGCGACGGCCAGCAGGAGAGCCTGCGTGCCGTCTATAAGACCGACGAGGAACTTGCCGACGCCATTGCAGCCGCTTATCGCACGGTGATCGCCGACCTGTACGCAGCAGGCTGCCGCAACATCCAGTTTGATGACTGCACCTGGGGCATCTACTGCGATACCGATTTTGTCGCCAAAACCGGCATGAGCCCGGTCGACCTGCAAAAGGTAAGCGAGCTGGGCGTGGCACTCAACAACGCCGCCATCGAGGGCAAGCCCGACGATCTGGTCATCAACACGCACGTGTGCCGCGGCAACTACCACTCCACCTACGCTTTTGAAGGCGGCTACGACCCTATCGCTCCGTATCTGTTCGCACATGAGAACGTCGATGCGTTCTATCTGGAGTTCGACACACCCCGCGCCGGCGGTTTTGAGCCGCTCAAGTACGTTGCCCCGGGCAAGAAGGTCGTGTTGGGCTTGGTAACCACCAAGGCGGCTGAGCTTGAGGACGAAGACGTTATCGTCGAACGTATCCATGAGGCCGCAAAGTACGTGCCGCTCGAGAACCTGTACCTGTCGCCCCAGTGCGGCTTTGCCAGCTGCGAGATTGGCAACAAGCTGACCGAGGACGAACAGTGGGCAAAGATCGCGCTGGTCAAGCGCATTGCCGAGCGCGTTTGGAAGTAACGTTACCGTTTGCAGGTGACGGCGCGCGCGAGACATGGCGTATCACGTACAATGGTTCGGATCGTATCGTTCGGGCAGGTTATCCGATATGCCCGATCGCCCTTCCATTCGAAAGGACATCCATGTCCCAGTCCTCGACGCCCGCCGTATCTGAACTCGAGGAGACTGTCGAATAGTAGTTGTGTTCAGCTAAATCAAAAAATGGCGCCCGTGCGTACGCGTGGACGCCATTTTTAATGCGTCAGTATCCAGTGGATGCCGCGCGCCATGCGCAGGTCAGTTTGGGCAAAGTGGTTGCCGGGGTTGAGCTCCAGCGTTGTTGGAATGTCATGCTCGATAAACAGCTCTTCCATCGCACGCGTATCGTCGAGTACGTGCCGCATCATGCGGTTGGGTGTCTTGGTTTCCTTTTTACCGAGCGACAGATAGGCGGCGTCGGGCGTGGCTGTCATCGTGCGCTCTCGCGCGTAGTCGATAAAGCCGGGGAACCACAGCGACCCCGATGCACTTGCCGCGCGCTCAAAGACATCTGTTTGCCAAAGTGCCCACAGGGAAAAAAGACCCGCCAACGAGTAGCCGGCAATGCCGCGCCAGGTGGGCGGGCAGGGAAGTGATGATTCGGCCTCTGGGATTATCTGATTCAGCAGTTCATCGAGAAACTCAGACGCCTGTCCGCCAAAGGGCTCGGCATCTCGTATAGTTCCCTCACATTCCCAGGGGCTCAGCTCGCGATTCCAATCGAGCCCTCCAATGGCGACAAGGGTGAATGGCGGGCAGTCGAGCTCTCGGCAGCGCTCGTAGACTTCACTACCGTCGCCCATAACCACGGGGAGGTAGATGACGGGCGCGCCTTCCACACACTCTGAATAAACGGTTATCTGCTTATGATGCGCTTCCAAGGCAGGCTTCTCTCAGTGTTGTGATATTGACAGCCTCAATTGTCGCACGCTGACACGGGGGCAGACGCTAAAAGAAAGGCGCGGAGCCGCTCGATGCGATTCCGCGCCTTGTTGTTTTGCTTTAGCAGACTATGCCGCTACGCTACAAAGAAGTAGACGAGGAAGGCGAGGGCTGCGATCCACATGAGCGGCTTGATCTTGGAAGCCTCGCCCTTAAAGAGCGCGACGACTACGTAGGCGATAAAGCCCAGACCGATGCCGGCAGAGATGGAGTAGGTGAAGGGCACGCCGGCGACAATCATGAACGCCGGGAAACCCTGCGACACGTCGGACCAGTCAATCTCGGAGGCCTCGCTCATCATGAGGTAGCCGACGTAGACCAGAGCACCGCAGGTGGCGGCGCTGGAAACGATGGTGACGATGGGGGAGAAGAACGCGGCGAGAATGAACAGCACGCCGGTGGTGACGGAGGTGAGGCCCGTGCGGCCACCGTCGGCGGCGCCGGAAGTGGACTCGACGAAGGTGGTGATGGAGGAGACGCCCATGAAACCGCCCACAGCAGCGGCGGCGGAGTCGACGATCAGAATCTCCTTGATATTCTCGACGTTGCCGTCGTCGGTGAGGAACTCGCCCTGCTTGGCCACGGCCATCGCGGTGCCCATGGTGTCGAAGAAGTCACTCATGAGCAGCGAGAACGAGATGACGAGGAGCGCGGGGTCGGTAAGGACCTTGACGATGGCGGGCACGCCGCCGGCGTCGGCGATGGGGCCACCGATGCTCGAGAAGTCGAGCGGGGCGATGATACCGGTCGGAGCCTGGGTCACACCTAGGGGGATACCGGCGATGACGGCGACGACGATGCCGATGAGCAGCGAGCCGGGGACGTTGCGGCAGGCGAGGGCGACTGTCACCAGGATGGAGATGATGCCGACGATGAAGGTGGGGGAGGTGATGTCGCCCAGACCGACGAGTGTACCGGCGCCAGCGGTGATAATGCCGGCATCGCACAGGCCAATCATGGCGATGAACAGGCCCAGACCCACCGAGATGGCGTGACGCAGGACAACCGGGATGGCGTCCATGATGGCCTCGCGCAGGCCACAAAGCACGAGCAGCAAGATGACGACGCCCTCAAGGAAGATGACGCTCATGGCCACGTGCCAGTCACCGCCGCAGACGGTGGTGGCGATTCCAGCGATCATCGCGTTGACGCCTAAGCCCGACGCGCAGGCGAGCGGGCGGTTGGCGAAGATGCCCATGCAGATGGTCATGATGCCGGCGCCCAGGCAGGTGGCGCAGGCGAGCGCTCCCGCATCGATGCCGGCGCCCGAGAGCACCGCAGGGTTGACGGCGATGATGTAGGCCATCGCCAGGAATGTTGTCAGTCCAGCGCGAAGTTCGGTCCCGATTGTGGACTTGCGCTCACTGACGTGAAAAAGTTCGTCCATGCATACCCTTTCCTTGTTCGGCCCCGAGTTTAGGCCGATTGACACGAACTCAACTACTATATCGCCTTTGAAAGGTTGATGTTCCTCGCATGTTGATGTTCGGCGCTTTGTAGCAGACGGACGGTATTTTTCGCATGAAAATGTGTGGGTACCGTATACTTAAGCAGTTACAACGACCCCTATGGAGGAACGTATGATTAAAGAGCTCTGCCACGACGAGGCTATTCTGTCCCAGCGTTGCGAGGTCGCGACCGTCGAGGACGAGTCGGTGGCACAGGACCTGATCGATACCATCAAGTCGCTCGACGATGCCGGCTGCCTTGCCGCCAACCAGATCGGCGTCACCAAGAAGGTCTGCGTCTATCTGGACGACGCCGGCGAGCCCCATGTGCTCTACAACCCCCGTCTGGTGTTTGGCCTGGGTGCCAGCAAGATGGAGGAGAGCTGCCTGACGCACGAGGAGGTCACCAAGTCCACGCGCTACATCAAGTGCAAGGTTGCCTTTGACCAGATCGTCGACGGCAAGATGAAGGAGTGCCGCCGCGACTACGCGGGCTTTGAGGCACAGATGATCCAGCATATGATCGATCACTGTCTTGGAAAGTTGGTCTAAGGGGACCAAAGCACCGCACTTCGTCTCTTTTGGCCCGGGCATGACATTGTTGTCATGTCCGGGCTTTTGTGTTTAGCGCCTTTTTGTTTGGAGACAATGAAATTAGCAAGAACGTAAAGCTAGGAGGCGCTATGTGTACGAGTATTCGATTTACCGATAATTCTGGCCACATGTATCTGGGCCGCAATCTCGACTGGAGCTTTGACTACGGCCAACAGGTTCGCGTGATGCCGCGCGGGTTTCACATTCCGTATTCGTTTATCGACGACGCGACAGCGGCGCACGCGGTGATCGGTATGTGCATCGATTACAGGAACTACCCTATGTTCTTCGATTGCGGCAACGATGCGGGCCTCGCCGTGGCGGGTCTCAATTTCCCGGGTTATGCCGAGTATGCCGAGGGCCCTGTCGACGGCAAGACCAATATCGCGGCCTATGAGTTTCCCCTGTGGGTGGCAGCGACGTTCTCGACGGTCGATGAGGTCGAGGCCGCGCTGCGCGACACGGTGATTGTCGCCAAATCTGCCGGAGAGGGGCTGGGCGTGTCACTGCTCCATTGGATTATCGGCGACAGCCAGCGCAGCATCGTGGTCGAGATGATGGCTGACGGCCTGCATGTATACGACGATCCGGTCGATACCCTTGCCAATCAGCCCACCTTCCCGTGGCACATGGAAAACCTGCGCACCTATATCACGGCCACAAGCGATTTTCCGCAGACGGCGACATGGCGTGGCGCCGAGCTCAAGCCCTATGGCGCGGGTGCCGGCATGCGCGGTATTCCGGGTGACTGCTATTCGCCGAGCCGTTTTGTAAAGGCGGCGTACCTCAATGCCAATTACCCGCAAAAGGAGAGCGAGACCGAAAACGTCGTTCGCATGTTCCGCTCGCTCGAGGGCGTGGTGATGATCGAGGGAGCGTCCAGGATGGGCGATGGCAAGTTCGAGAAGACTATCTACACCGGATGCTTTAGTGCGCGCACGGGCAATTATTACTACGCGATGTATGGGGATCCGTCGATTCGCTACGTGAGCCTGATGGATGCCGAGGGCGCGAGCCCCGATAGGCTCGTGGTTCCCGAGCCGCGTCGTTCGTAGCCGTTAGCTTTACTGCAATGCAAAGCGGCCCTGCGTCTCTCGTGAGGCGCAGGGCCGCTGTCGTTGATTTATGGCGCCGCTAGAAGTTGGCGTCGTTGAGTTGTTCGTTCTCGAGGCCGTCGAGCTGTTGCTGTTCGGGCGTATCGGCGACGCTCTCGAGCAACTCGGTGGGATCGACGTTCATGTCCCTACCGGCCTCGTTGCCGTTGACCAAGTCGTCCGAGAAGATGTCGACTTCCATTTCCTCGGCCTCTTCGATCTGAACCTCGAGCGGCACCTGGGTGCGCACGAGCTTAACGGCCGGGCGCATGCGGGCAAACAGCGGTACGTACTCTATGATGATGGCCGAGTTCTCGAGACCGTACCAGCGTGCCGGGCTTCCGCAGGCGCGGCGGACGGCGTACTTGATGGCCATCACGCGGTGGTCATTGCGGTTGATGTCCGTTTCGGGGGCAAGCATCTTGCGCAGCATGCAAAAGCGGAAGTCACCTACGTTGCCGCGCGTCTCGTAGATGGAGTAGGTGTGATGTTGCGGCGGCAGCTCGCCCGATGCCATCAAGTCGCCGACGATCTGACGCAGATAGGCGTTGACGCGCTGGTTGACCTTAAAGCCCAGGTCCAGGCGCACGCGGAACAAAAAGTCCGTGCCAAAGGTCTCGACGGAATACTCGTGCGTATAGGGTTCGTCGGTAACGTGCACGTTGATGAACCAATATGCCTTGGCGCGCTTGGGGTGCTTGTCCAGGATGGAATAGAGCACGTCGCGGTCGAGTGTGAGCGGATCGGGGCTGTTGGTGAGGAACACCAGATTGTCGGCGAGCACGGGGTAGGTCTCGTCGTTGCGCAGGCGGTTGAGCTGATCGATGTACTTGGAGACGGGCAGCAGGATCGTTTGCGTGCGCTCGATGGCGGTACCGCGACGCCACACGTACATAAGGCCAAACAGCAGCGAGGCCAAGAAGATCATCACATAGCCGCCGTCAAAGAACATAGTGAGGCACGAGGCAAAGAAGCAGAGCTCGATGGCGCCAAAAAGCAGGGCGAAGACGCAGGCGCCCAGTCTGTGCTTGAGAATGCCGACGATATAGCTCGTCAAAAGCGTCGTGGTCATAAGCATGGTCACGGTAATGGCGAGGCCATAGGCGCTCTCCATGCGCTCGGAGTTCTGGAACAGCAGCACGATGAAGATGCAGCCGACCCACATGATGTTGTTGACGAGTGGAATATAAAGCTGGCCCTTGGTGTCGCTGGGGTAGTGGATGCGCAGGTGCGGCATAAGGTTGAGGCGCGTTGCCTCCGAAACCAACGAGAACGAGCCGGTAATGAGCGCCTGCGAGGCGATGATGGCCGCCACGGCCGAAAGCACGATGGCAAAGGGGCGCAGGGGCTCGGGAAGCATCATATAGAACGGGTTGACGATATCCATCGCGAGCATCTGGGGGTTGGAGTTATTGGCGAGCAGCCAAGCGCCTTGACCCAGATAGTTGAGGACAAGGGCCGCCTTAACAAACGGCCAGGATGCATAGATGTTTGCCTTGCCAACGTGGCCCATGTCCGAGTAGAGGGCCTCGGCGCCGGTCGTCGACAGAAAGACAAAGCCGAGCACCATAATGCCCGAGTGGTTGATGGGCGAGAACAGGAACATGATGCCGCGGATGGGGTTGAGCGCGCGCAAGATGGACAGGTTGCCGAGCATGTTGAACAGACCGGCGCCTGCCAGGAACAGGAACCACAGCGTCATGAGCGGGCCGAAGAGCTTGCCGATTGACGAGGTGCCGGCGCGCTGCATGGCAAACAGACCGCAGATAATGATGATGGTGATGATGATCACATTGGTCTGACCGTCACCCAATAGTGCGTGGCCCCACTCGATGGTACGCAGGCCCTCAATGGCTGTGGTGACCGTGACCGCGGGGGTGAGGATGCCGTCGGCGAGCAGTGCCGCGCCGCCGATCATGGCGGGGAGAATCAGCCATGGTGCCACCTTGCGCACGAGACTGAACAGGGCGAAGATGCCGCCTTCGTTGTGGTTATCGGCCTTCATGGCGATAACCACGTACTTGACCGTGGTCACGAGCGTCATGGTCCAGATGACAAGCGAAAGCGCTCCCAAGATCATGTCTTCGCTGACGGTACCGATGCCGCCGTTGTTGGCGACGATTGATTTCATGGTGTACATGGGGCTCGTGCCGATGTCGCCATAGACGACGCCGAGCGTTACGAGCAGCATGCCAGCGGAGAGGGGAATGGCTCCGTGCCCGCC
>URFE01000051.1:0-12725 GCA_900546965.1 uncultured Collinsella sp. | reverse complement strand
AGCGTCAGATGTGTATAAGAGACAGGACCTATACTTCGCGAATGATGCGCACAGCGCCATTGCAAGACCGATCGCAAGGCCAACGGCCGCTATCTTTGCATAGCTCCTGCCCGCGCGTCCCAGTTTTCGGCCTAAAACGGGATGCATTTTCCGAACCGGCGCTCAAAAGGAAACCGTATCCCGCTTTGGGGCGGGGGCTGCGGAAAATTGGCCCGTGATCTGGTTCGGATTGGAGTATGCGTTAACCGTTGATGTTGGCCGGTGTGGGCATGGAGATAGATGAGTGGATCGAGCGATATAATGACATGCTATGGAGGCCATATGCTCTTTTCCCGCCGTTCTGCCACATCTGCCTGCGCCATTGTGCTTATCGTAATGGCGGTTACCCCTTATCACCGGTTTTCATCTTCAATCGGCTTGGCATCAGGTGCAATGACCTGGCTCGTTATCCTTGGTGCATGCCTCGCGGCGTTTGGTCACGGTGTTGCGCTCCGCAAGGGGAGAGAAATAAGACGGCCGGGTCGCCTTGGCGTCTTCGGTGTTTTCCTTGCTGCTATTGCGGTGGTTCCCGAATGGGTCGACTTGGCCTTCTATGCTCGCGGAGATTCTATTCCATTCGTGTTTGCGCCTATCTGGCTGTTGCGCGGCGTTTCATGCGCCTCGTGCTTTGCTGGGTCGTTGCTCCTCTCATATGTAATTTGGGATACGGCGGGCTTTCCTTTGACGCAGGGGGCGACGCGGGCTGACGAAAGAGAAACTCGTCATCCGCAGGACGCGATTTTTACAGAAACAATAGCCGTCATGTCTTGTCTGCTGTTCTGCTGTCGAGTTTCATGGAGAGTCATCCCCGAGCCATGGGGAATATCCTCTGCATCGGCCGCGCCAATTGGTCTTGCGCTTTTAATTCCGCTAGCCTATTTCGTATTGGCTGCGGTCCTGCTGTTTTTCTGTCCCTACGCCTTTGGTCGTGGACAGAGCGACGTGTCTGCCCGTTCTGTGCTCGTGGCAGTTCCCATTGGCCTTGTTCCGGCTGTTGAGGTGGCATACTTCGCAAACGATGCCGCGATCATTGTGTCGCTGACGATGGGGTCCGCTATTGCCGCCTTCGTATGCACGTTGCTCAGGAAGAAGCGGAACAACGATTCGGATATCCCCCGCACGTCCGACCCATTCGATGCGGGGGCGTTTTCCCCCGCCCTGTCGCCTCGAGAAGAGCAGTTTGTCCGACTGCTGCTCAAAGGGAAAACGCCGGCGGAAATTGCCAGGGAGACGGATACGAAGCCATCGACGGTGCGAACAACGCTTCACCGAGCATACGGGAAGGCGTCGGTTGCGGGCTCACGCGAGCTCGTGGCGTTGTTTGCGGGTGAGGGCGATACTGTAGGGCCCGAGCTGTCGCGGCGGCATGCTGACGATATGTTGGCATCAGCTCGGACGCGCCGGCTGTTTCGATACCTGCTCACATTATTTTTTATCCTCCTTGCAGCGGGCCCCTTGGTAATGGCGGATAGCGATTGGGGATCCGGTGTTTCATGGGCTGTCGCCTTTTCTCTCTCAAGCTATGCATTGGGTCTCGGACTGCTTCTGTCGCTACGCTACGCGGGTGGAAAACCGAATCGTGGCGCTGCGCTGGATAGAGCAGGTGAAGCGATTTGGCTCGGAAGCCCGTACGTATGGGCGATGCTGTCTGCTGTGGAATGGTCTTTTGTCTATATCGCGGCATGGAGGTGCGTACGCGATCCGTTGATGGCTGTGCCGGTCCTGTTTTGCGGCATGACGTCTATGGCTTCGCTCGCCGTTGAGCTGCGTCCGTTTAAGGTCCATACCCATACTCGGGCTATCGCGCCATTGGTTTCGATAGGTGTGGCTGCTTTAATCTATGCAGCCACTAGGGGGCGAATTCATGGACTTGCGGTACTGACGGGGATGCTGCTCACATATATAGTGCTGGGAAGCTGTCCGCAGCGCAAAATGCTCGGGGTATGGATGCTTTGCTTCGGGGCGACGGCTCCTGTTTGGGTTGTCTTGCTCAGCATGGCGCAGGATCTAATGGTTTTCGAGCCGTTGTTCCTTGCGTCGTTGCTGGGGCAAAGTTCGGCTGTCAATGTCGTCGTGGCAACGGTGATTGTTTGCTGGTCTGTGCCCATGTTCGTTACGCACATCGCGCTCGCCCGTTCGGTTGAGGACGAGAAGGCCGTCTCGGAGTACCGCGCGAACGGGTCCACCGAAACGGCTCGCGTGCGTCAGCTGGCCCTGCTTACGTCTCGCTCCCTTTCTGATGTTCAGTCGCAAATTTTGCTGATGACGGCGGAGGGCGCAACGACAAAGGCTATTGCGGAGGATGTCGGTTACGCTGCATCTACGGTGCAAGCACTGCGGTCTGCTTCTTACCGCCAGTTGAAGATCAAGAATAAAGCGGAGCTTATTTCATTGTTATCGCAGGTAGATAACGTGTAAACGCCTGAGCGATCAACTCAATAGCGAGTGTTTACAGACATCATTCTCTATTCATGCAAAGGTTGCCGTGCGTCGACGCATCATTAACCGCTTGTGATTAGGGCCGGGCCGAGCGTTACTGCTCGGCCCGGCCAGTGGGAGGGTGATGTTGCTTGAATAGAAATCTAATACGGCACGAGCTGTCCAAGATATTTGGCAATCCTATATTTGCGTTGACCCTTATGGTTGCAACTGCAATTTCGATGGCGGCTGCCATTGAGGCATGGTGGACGCTCGAGACTGAGCGCAAGCAGCTGTTATCGCTTGGCTATGGCGTTGGTTTGCAAGCCCAGGCATACCTCGGCCAAACGCGTGAAAGTAGCTTTGGTAACTGGATCGTTGTGAGTGCAAATGCACCGCTATCGGCATCAGTGTTTTTCTATGCGCTGCCGTTGCTTGCCATGCTGGCCGGGTCGTGGTCATGCCTGTCCGAGCGTTTGAGCGGTTACGAGGCGCAGATCTGCACACGTGTTTCTAGAAATGCATACGTGAACGTGAAGATGCTGTCTGCTTTTCTCTCTGCGTTTGCGGTCACGGCTATTCCGCTACTCGTGAACTTCCTGATTGTCTCAATGCTGTTTCCCGCGTATCTCCCCCGGGTCGATGAATCGACTTACGTCGGGCTCTATCTGCATAGCTATTTTTCTGGTCTGTTTTATTCCCGGCCTCTGTTATATGTGCTGGTTTATACACTGTTCGATGCGGTGACGCTGGGGGCTCTATCCATGGCCGTGACTGGTCTGTCGGTTGTGTTTCGCAGCAGAATCAAGGCGATGGTCGTTCCGTATCTGATTATGGTTGCATGGCACTTTGTTAACGATTGGATTTTTAGCGTCCTTTCATGCGTCGGCTTCAACTGCAACATTCTTAACAGCATCAGGTCGGAATCACTAAATAACTGGCCCGACATTCGAGCAGGGTTTGCAGAAATCATTTTGCTGTTCGTCTTTTCTTTGATTTCCGCGAGATTCTTAAAAAGACGCGAGGTGGTCTGATGCTGTTTAGGCTGGTCGCCGCGGACCTGAGGACCGTTTTGAAGAAGAACATCCTTACTTTTATTGCGATTGCGGCAGTGACCGTTGCGAACTTGGTGTACGCCTACGGCTTGTCTTCTGTGTATGGGGTTCGGACGAATGCCTTGGGGTTTGCTGATAATCTCGCGCTCGTGTTTGCCGGATCCGCTCCGTTTGAGCCTAGGCCCGGGCTCATGTTTGTGCCTCCGTTAGGATGGCTATTTGTCATTCTGCTTATTCTCTATACAACACTCGATTATCCGACCGAATCGTTGCACGGGTTTGGTTTGCAAGCGCTTGTTCGATGCCGGTCAAGAACCCTTTGGTGGGCCTCGCGTTTTATCTCAGTGGCGGCGGTAACGGCATTTTCGCTGCTCGTGGTGGTTTGCTCTGTTGTGATTTGGAGCTTGATGGTGAGTGCCTCGTTCAGCGCGGTCATTCATGGCGAGTCGCTTCAGCTGGCTAATTTGGCGCCGTGGTTTCTCAAAGCTGGCGAGGCGGATGCGCTGCCGTTTTTCACAGGTCTCTTTTTTGCTTTCGAGGCGCTTGCGTTTGCGCAGGCAGTGATTGGCTTTGTACTTGGGCCGTCGGTCTCGTTTGTGGTTTTAATGAGCTACCTGATCTGTTCGGCATTTGCGCGGCATTGGGTGCTGTTAGGCAACGCCCTAATGCTGTTGCGCTGGGGCGGAATTGTCAAAGAGGGAATCGCGACGGGCTCGAGCGTCTTGTTTTCAATTGTGATTATGTCGTTATGCCTATCGCTGGGTGGACTGTGGTTTCGAAGGGCCGACCTTATAGAAAAGGGGGACAAGATATGAGCGTGATCGTTAGGGACGTATCGAAGCGCATGGGCAAAAACGATGTTCTGCGCAACGTGTCCATCGAGGTTGACCCTGGGACTGTGGTTGGGCTTCAGGGGATAAACGGTTCGGGTAAGACCATGCTTATGCGAGCGGTCTGCGGATTGATCAAGCCTACCGAAGGCGAAATCTCTATCGATGGCCAAAGGCTTGGGGTGGACATCTCGTTCCCGCCGAGTCTGGGGATGTTGATCGAGGCGCCTTCCTTTTTGGGATATCTGTCTGGCTACGATAATTTGGAGCTCATCGCTCAGATCAAGGGCGTTGACACCCCCGAGGACATTCGCTCTGCCCTGCGGCTCGTGGGGCTCGATGCAGACGAAAAAAAGAAGTTCCGAGCATACTCGCTTGGGATGAAGCAACGTCTGGGGATAGCTGCGGCAATTATGGAAAAGCCGAAGCTACTTGTTCTCGATGAGCCAACAAATGCCCTCGACGAAGCGGGCGTTGAAATGCTCAAGCGCGTTGTGGCGATGGCGGCCTCAACGGGTCGCGAGGTTATTCTGTCCAGCCATGACGGAGAGGTGCTCGAGGAGCTGGCCGATCGGGTTTACTGCATGCGCGACGGTGCCGTTGTGAAAGTTCGGGAAAGGTCGTGAGCGCGATGAAGAAAACCCTGTGGACAAGAAGGGCGGTGCTTGCTCTTTTCGGCTGTGCTGCTACCGGCCTTGCGGGCATGAGGGTGAGCGTCGTTAACGGGAACCGGACGGTCATTCCTGAGAAATATTATGCGGAGGGCGAATGGCTCTCGATGGATGGGGCGTTTCTGGGTTCGAAGGATGTGGCGACTGACGGGTATTCGTTTTGCATAGACGGGGCAGAGCTGCTCACGCCGCGCGAGTATCTCAAGCGTGCGCATGATGATTATTCAAAATATGGCATCGTGGATACGAAAACGAAATTGAAGGACGCCGACATCACGTGTGTTATCGCCGTAAAGATGCGTGTCAGGAATAAGGACAATATCGAAGGCGGAATCAAAACGTATGTTTGGCATTTGGTGCCGGAGTCTGCGCCAAACTATGACTTTGTGGTCAATACCGATCTGATAACGCAGGCAATGCCGGCTCTGGGCGGTTCTGCTGCGTTTGCTGTACAGGTTGGGGCGGAGAACGAGTTGCTCGTCCCATTCATGATGCAAAACACCAACGACTATTTCGAAGGTTACGAGACCGTCCGTTTTGAGAAGGCTTTTCCTGGGACTTATACGATGAAGATGACCGATCTGCCAGAGAGAAGGCTCTTAAGGTTTGAAGTGAAGTAGCTCGAAGATCCCGCGGTTCGCGACGAGCTCCTTGCGCGCCGCGGTTACGCAAGGGAGATTCGCAACCGCTATGCCGGCTCCGTTCCCGATGCCGGTGACGACTGCGTCCGCGCCACCGGCCAGGCGCACGGCGGTAGCGCCGTGTCGCGACAGATGGACGATCGCGTCGTCGATCGCGGTGACTACTCGCGCGGCGACACGCCCCGCTAGTTTTGAACTGTCCTGCCCTAGCGCGTTGCAATTCAATCAGCTGTTACAGAATCCTGGAAGAAAGGGTCGAACCGAAGTGTCTGGCCGGACGCCGATTGTCCGGGAACTGCTTCGGATTCGACCCTCTTCTACTTTACTTCCATGGCCATGCGGAAGGCTAGTACTCCTTAACCGGATGCTTCTTACCGAAACCACCGTCGATGCCGAAACGGCAGAGCCTGTCGATGGCGCGAAGA
Source organism: uncultured Collinsella sp. (assembly GCA_900546965.1). Taxonomy (GTDB): domain Bacteria; phylum Actinomycetota; class Coriobacteriia; order Coriobacteriales; family Coriobacteriaceae; genus Collinsella. The sequence goes on along the minus strand of URFE01000051.1, from coordinate 6,646 downwards.
TGCTCGTCGATGGCGTTGGCGATCTGAGTGTCAACGATGCTGTCATGGTCGTTAAGGCTGCGGACCGCCTCGTCGGCGGCCATGAAGGCCTTGATGGCTTGATTGAACTGAGCCTTAAAGATGTCGACCTTCTCAACTGCGGAGGCTCGGTCTGCCATCTCGCGCTCGAGCCGATGCACGACTTCCATTGAATCGCTCATGCTATTCCTTTCCCTCGGGTGTTGTGCCTAATATATCGCCCCGTGCGGACACGATTCTCACCTAAGGAATGGCAATAGCGTGTTTATGAACACGCAGATAGACGACTTAACAGGATTCGATTTACGGGGCGATTGAACCTGTGGTGGTGCGGATGCCCCGACCCGCGCCACGACTTAACCGCCGTTATGTTAGCGACATGTCTAACATAACGGCGGCGCAGGCCGCTCACTCCCTGCGGCAACGCCGATTCCGGGAAGGCGCGCCGGGGCTATGCCGACCTGAGTATCCTCTCGGCCTTCTCGATCGCGGCCGAGCGCAGAAACTCCGACTTCCGCATCCCGCACGCGGCGGCCGCCCTCTCGATGAGGTCGGCGCCCGTCTTCGGGCACTTGAAAGACAGGTTTGCGTTGGCCTCAACCTCGGAAAGCCTGGGGCGGCCGACTCGGAGGTTCACCAGGCTCCCCTCCCAGGAGTCGGATTCGTATTCCGCGCACTCGCGCTCGATGTCCTCATCCGTGATAACGAATCCGTTTGCAAGCCTATATTCCATCAGTAACCTCTCCTTCTCGCGTTCTCGATCTCCCTCAGCGTCTTCTTGCTCGGCGGCGTCATGGCGTGGTAGACGAGCCACGCGCCGTCGGCCAGGAGGACACCGACCATCTCGATGTACCGGCCTTGCGGGTCGTAGCCCGTCCGCACCTCGCGCTCCCCGGGTATGCGGACGGCTGCGAAGCAGTAGCTCTCCCACGCCGCCTCGACATCACCGTCATCTAGCTCGGGGTGCCGCTCGTGAACTCTCTGGTGTATCCGGACCATGAGCCTCCAATCTTTACGATAGTATTCTACTACTATTTGGTAGTAGAATACTATCCGTCCCAACATATTCCATTAGCCGTTCGTCCCAAAACGTATGCCTCTGGGCACTCGAAAATCGAACCCTCGATGCTGTGAACGTCGAGTGCCAAAACCCAGTGTCAAAACCTCCACGTCAATTCCCATGGGAAAATCAAATACGAGGCAGGAGGCTGAAATGACACGTTACGGATATGCTCGCGTGAGCACGAAAGACCAGAGGTTGGACCGCCAGATCGAGGCTCTGGTGAACGCTGGCGTGGCCTATGGCCATATCTACAAGGACAAGGTCACGGGTGCCCAGGACGGCGACCGGACGCAGCAGAAGTGCCTGTTCAAGAAGATGCGGGCGGGCGACGAGGTGGTGGTCGAATCCTGGGAGCGCTTGACCAGATCGACCAGGCAGCTGCTCAACTATGACCTTATGTTTCGAAACCTCGGCGTGAAGCTCACGTCCCTGAAACAGCCCGTGGATCTAGATACCGCATTCGGGCGCTTCGTGCTTGGCACCCATGCTTGCACCGCGGAACTTGAGCGAGATCTGATCAGGCAACGCCAGGCCGAGGGTATCGCCGTCAAACGGAGCCACGGCGGCAACGTGGGTGGCAGGCCTCGCACTGCCGGCGTCAAAGCCGATGCTGCAGTAAGGCTCTATCTTGGAGGAGAGACTCCTATTCCCGATATTTGCGCTGCGACTGGCGTCTCCAAATCAACGCTGTACCGCATCCTTCGTGAACGCGGATTGGTGGGCGTCAGGAAATAAGTCCGTCTGTCGTTTCGCGATTTGCCTAATAGGCCCGAGTGCGGCGGCGTTACTATATAAGGGTGCGGTATTTCTCCAACTGAAACCCTGCGTGAACGCATGACTTGAGACGCCTTTTTAGAACTCACCGATCGCAGGACGAACACAACTCAACAGCGGCCGCGTATTTGTTCCCAGCCGTACGGCGTGGCGGAGCCATGCCCGTTGTTGATTGGAGTGCCGCATCATGGCCGAAAACCAAGTCCAGTCCGAAAAGAAAATGACCAGTCTGAATGTCTCATCGGAGACCCGTGACGCCATAAAGGACATCAGCACGAGCCTTGGCCTCTCGCAGGCCGATACCGTCGCCCGCTTGGTCGACGGCTACCACCCTAACGCCACTCCCGGCATGAAGGCTGCGCTCGACGCATCGGCCGTCCTCGATGAGGCGGTCGAGCGGGTCAAGCGCATCATCGTGGGCGCTGCCGAAGCCGCCGCGATGGAGGCTCGTGCTGCCCGCGAGGACGCCGACGCCGCCAAGAAAAGTGCAACGGAACAGATTCAGAGCATCGAATCTAATTGCGTCGAGCAGGTCGCCGCCATCAAAGAGAAATTCGAGCTGGATACTGCGAGCTTGGAGATTGAGAACGATGAGCTCCACGCCACCGTCGCCGATTACCTCTCGCAGCTCAAGAAGCTCGATTCCGAGAACAATCAGCTCTTGGCAGAATCAGCCGCAAAAGACGATCGAATTGAAAGCATGAGGGGCGCGGTCGACGCCGCGGCCAAGGCTCAGGCCGATCTCAACGTCTCCCTCCTCGCCCAGCGTGACCTGATGGCCGAGGTCGCCGCCCTCAAGGACCGCCTCGCCGCCTCCGAGCAGCGGGCGGCCGTGGCCGAGGCCAAGGTCGAGGTCATGGCCCAGGCGAGGGGCGAGTAGATATGTCCGACAAGCTAAGGCCGTCTCGCCGTGAGTTGATAACGGCAGGGCTAGTCGTCTTTTTGGTCACGGCACTTGTCTGGACTGTCATTGATGGTGCCGGCGCAAATGCGCTCAACATCAGCGGTGTCATCACCCGTCAAAATGCCGTCTGGGCTTCGCTTGCAGCAGTTTCAGTGGTCATGCTCATTGGGGCTTGGCTGTTTGGCTGATGGCATTCAAAAACAATTAAGTTTGGAGTAGTCGATGGAACATCTCTCTGTTAAAAAGGCAATCAACCTAGCTCGGAACTTTGGGGCTGCTGGTGTTCTGGCAGCCGCCCTAGTTATGACCTCTGGGTGCAGCCAGGCAGACGATCGTCAGACGGCAGTTCAGGTCGCTGATTCTGATAACGCGCAGGAAGACGGGGTTTACGGCAAGATGGAGTATTCAGTCACCGGCGTCGAGGTGCATGATTCCTCGGCTGGCGATGGCGGGAAGGTTGCCGTTGTTCGCTGGCACGCCATTAACAACCGATCGGCAGATTCATGCGCTGTTGGTAGCTACATCACGGCTTATCAAAATAAGCAGATGCTATCTCGCGGGTTTGCCGCCGATTTGCAGGAAGACCGCTTCTCTTCGCAAGGGCTTGCGCCGGGAGGCGAATGCGACGGTGTGTCGATTTTTGACCTCAACGACATGTCTCCCATCGAAGTGAAAGTCGACGGGATGGGCGCCGGGTCAAACTCCCTCGACCAGACCTTTGAATTGGAGTAGGCCGCAAAGCGTCTATTTTCTAGAAACCCTCTAGAGCATTTCTAGAGGGTTTCTAGAGCCGGGCGCAGCATTTTCGATCGGCACGATGTCTCGGTAGATAAGGCGGTGCCTGTCGTCGCGCCACTCGTCGCCGTGGTAGTGGCCGAAGAACCAGGCGCGGTAGCCGAGCTGCCCGTCGAGCTCGGCAAGGAATCGTTGCAGCTGGTCGTCCAGATACTCGCGTTCGCGCTCCCGGCACAGCTTCTCTGCCAGGTCGGCAGGAGCCTCGTGAGTCACCACGTAGTCGACCTTCCAGCCCACGCGGTCGAGCGAGGTGCGGCATTGCCACATCTCTTCCTCGCTCGGCATCTCCTCGGGCCACCAGCTCCTCCCCTCCTTGCGATACTGCCTGTCGTTGCTCGTGGCGCCGCCCATGGCAAGGACTATGAGCCCGTCGATATCGAACACCTCTCCACGCATCAGGTGCAGCACGTGCGGTCGCGCCTCATGGACGAGCCCGCCGTTCCACTCCCGCACCGGCAGCTCAGCCAGGGCGTGGTGGTTCTCATGATTGCCGTCCACGAAACACGTGGTCCACGGCTTCGACTCGATCCAGTCAAGCCAGTATTTCTCGGCGTTGGATCCATCCCAGACAAAGCCGAAGTCGCCGGCCACGATCACCACGTCATCGCGCGTCAGAGTCCGGCCCAGCGGCCAATTCTTGAAGGCAAACCGGCTGGACCCGTGCTCGGCCCTGCCGTGCACGTCGCCCGTCACATAGATAGCCATCAGCACGCACCCCACGGCAGGAGTTTGTCCCCGAGCCTCACGATCCGGTCATACAGCACCGTGTGCCGTTCGTCCGGATTGCCGTCTCGGTGAAAATGTCCGTAATACCAGCGCTTGTAGTCCAGACGATCCTCGAGCTCGTCGAGGAATCCGGTCAGCCGGTCCACATCCGGGCGTTCCCAGCCTGGGTCCGGGTAGAGCGTCGGCGAGAGCATGCGCGTCGAGCAGGTATGGGTGATGACGCAGTCGACCTTCCAGGCGACCTCGTCGAGCCTTGCCCGTGCGTCATCGAAATCGCGCTCGTCCGGCAGCTCCTGCGGCCACCACGAGCTGTACGGGATGCGGTACGCCCTGTCGACGCTCGTCGCCCCGCCCATGGTGAAGACCGTCTTCCCGTCGAGCTCGAAGACCTCCCCGCGCATGAGGCGGCGGATGGACGAAGTATCCGACAGGCGCTGCGTCAGCCCGCCGTGCCACGGCTCCATGGGGCGCTCCGCCCAGTGGTCGAAGCGCTCGTGGTTGCCGTCGACGAAGAGAACCGTGTAGGGGCGCGACTCCATCCAGGCGATATCGGCGCATTCCTCGGCAGAGAAGTCCCACGGAAAGCCAAAGTCGCCGGCGATGATCAGATAGTCGTCGCTGCCAAGGCTATCCCCAAGCTCCCAGTCGCGGAGCTTTTGCATGTCGAGCCCACCGTGGATGTCGCCTGTCACATAGACCGTCATCGGATCGCCTCTTTCCGCTTGTAAGCCGCCAGCTCGCGTTCGACCTGCCTGTCACCGGTCTCGTTGACCCACCAGGGCCATTTCACCCGGCCGCACGGCTCGTCGACCCCGGCGAACCATTTCCTCAGCCCGTCGAGGCTCACCGGGGAGTGCCCGTTGGCGTCGCAGCCCACGTCGTAGCGCAGGAGCCCCTGCTTGCGGTTGAACTCGTTGTACGCGCCGCCGCCGCTGTGGATGTGCCCGTGGAGGTGCCACGATCCATGGCTCATGCCCTGCCAGTCGGCCATGGGGTAATGGCACAGGACGATCTTCTGCCCGTCGATCTTGAGCACGCAGATCGGCGGTTCCACGGTGAACGCGCCCGCGACCGCCGGCTGGGTCCAGTCCTTGTCATGGTTTCCCGGGACGAGGTGGATGCGCTTGCAGGCGATCCGCTTACGCAGCCCGTATGCGTCCTGGGCGGTCATCTTGAATGAGAAATCACCCAGGATGTAGAGCTCGTCATCCACGGCGACCCTGCCGTTGATGTTGTCGACGATGGCATCGTTCATCTGCCAAATCGTCTCCCACGGCCGGTCCGTGAACTTCAGGACATTCTCGTGCCCGAAGTGCGTGTCACTGGTGAACCAAATCATTCCATTGTCTCCTTGTCGCTAAATACCGTTCTCCTTTGCGCAATTGAGGAGACGTATTTTGAGCGACATGAGGCGTTCGAACCTCATGTTCTGTGCTCCAATCTGCCGGATTGTTCCAGCTAGACTTTAAAACCTCGTGCGGGCAGAAAACCGTGTCCCGTTTGTGGGGTCATAGTATAGGCACCGTTAGAACTAATAGCCCAAATCCGTTGCCAACTAGCCACTATTGGCAACTATTAGGCCTTTTTGACAGCCAAACTGACTAATAGCCGCTATTTGTTAGGCCGTTTTGCAACCGCGAGCGCTGCCGTGGATTCTTGATACGGCGCATCGACAGCAGCAATGTCAAGCGGGTAGAATGGTGCCGACGGCAGCCCAAGTTGTAGTGAGCTGGGCAGAGCCGTTGCTTAATGAAGTTGGGTCATCGTCTTAGCGACGGTGGCCTTTCTTTTTGGGCTTCGAGCCCTGCTTGAGTGCCTTGGAAAGGCCGACAAGGGCCGTGAGGAGCGAGACCATAGCAGTCAGGAGCTTCACGGACTCAGTGAAATCGGTCATGGGCATCACCTCCCATCGGATGGAGGGCTCTGCCCGGCACAAGGGCTGCCGACAGCGCTGCTGATTCTAGCAGAGCGTCATTCCTCTTCGATCAATCCGTGCTCCACTCCCTCGCCGGAATCCAGTCCGTAATCCGTGGGTCATTTTCCTTTGTTTTGCGAGACTGGTTGATAACAAGCAGGTGGAATAAACATGGAGCCCGACATCTCTCGCGCAATCGGCGCGCGGCAAGGGTCTGGCCCATCTCATATGTTGCCAACGCTAACGGTGAACCTGAGCGCCCGGGCACATTCTTTGTTGGCTGAAACCGGCATAGCAACTAGCGGAAGGCATCATCGAAGGAGTGCGCTGTAAAGCACCCGTCTCCTTAACTGTTAGAAATGCGAGTTAATAATCTATGTGGTCGATATGCCATTAAACCCGCATATCGATACCGCTCAGCCATTCGCCTCGCCCCCGCCGCGCGCATCTT
>URFE01000050.1:0-12734 GCA_900546965.1 uncultured Collinsella sp. | reverse complement strand
GTTATGCGCGAGGGCGGCATGTTCTACGTGGTGCAGACCGCGACGGGCTTTGTGCTGCTGGGCTTCTTTACCGATCTGTTCGCCCCGTTTGTAGCACCTCTGGCGGATGCGGACCTGATGCTCCCTGCCATGTGGGGCGGCATTATTACGGGCATCGGTTACGGCATGGTGTTGCGCGCCGGCGCCAACACCGGCGGCTCGGACACGATTGGCCAAATCATCTCGCGTAACACCTCGCTGCCGGTGGGCTCGACCGTCATGGCGATCGATGTTGCCGTATGCGCGCTATCGGCTCCGGTCTTTTCAATCGAAAACGCACTGTATGCAGGCCTTTCGATGGTCATTAGCGGCTACGTGATCGATGCCGTGGTCGATGGTGGCAACAAACGCCGTATGGTACTCATCATCTCGGACAAGTTCCCTGATATCGCTGCCGATATCATGTATGGCCTGGGTCGTGGTTGTACCAAGTTTAAGGCGACTGGCATGTATTCGGGTGCCGAGAAGCCAGTGATTATGGTCATCGTGAGCCGTCGAGAGCTCAATACCCTCAAGACGATCGTGCGCGAGCGCGATCCTCATGCCATCGTGACGGTTGCCGACGTTACGGAAGCCTTCGGCGAGGGATTCAAGGACATTAGCGCGTAGGGTCGATCGCGTTCCATCCAAAAGACGTTCACATTGATAAACCGTTTCATCAGCGGTTCTGCCTGCTAAATTGTTCAAATAATGATAAAAACTCTGGTAAAGCCATCAGTTTCCAGCATAATGAATGACGTACGTGCATTGCGGCTGTGTTGGGATTACCTTTCCGTGCCGTGCGCATTTTGTCTAATGAGGATGAAAGGAAGGCACAATGAGCGACGAAGAGCTCAAAAAGGTTGCCAACGAGGTAAGGAAGGGCATCGTCACCGGCGTGCACGCTGCCAAGTCCGGCCATCCGGGCGGTTCGCTCGGCGCTGCCGACATCATGACCTATCTGTACTTTGAGGAAATGAACGTCGACCCGGCCGATCCCCGCAAGGCCGATCGCGACCGTTTTGTGCTCTCCAAGGGCCATTGCGCTCCGGGCCTGTACGCCGTGCTCGCCGAGCGTGGGTTCTTCCCCAAGGAGGATCTCGAGACGCTGCGCCATATCGGCAGCCACCTGCAAGGTCATCCCAACATGAACGACACCCCGGGCGTCGACATGTCCACCGGCTCGCTCGGCCAGGGCATCTCCGCCGCCGTGGGCATGGCGGTTGCCGCCAAGCACTGGGGCGATACTTACCGCACGTACGCCCTGCTGGGTGATGGCGAGAGCGAGGAGGGCCAGGTCTGGGAGGCCGCCATGTTTGCCGGCAACCAGCAGCTCGATAACCTCTGCGTGATCGTCGACCACAACGGCCTGCAGATCGACGGCCCCGTCGAGGAGGTCAACGACCCCATGCCGCTCGCCGACAAGTTCCGCGCCTTTAAGTTCCACGTGGTGGAGCTTGCCGACGGCAACGATTTCGATCAGATCCGCGCCGCCTTTGCCGAGGCCCGCGCCACCAAGGGTCAGCCGACCGCCATCATCGCCGAGACCATGAAGGGCAAGGGCGTTTCCTTTATGGAGAACCAGGTTGGTTGGCACGGCAAGGCCCCCAACGATGAACAGTTTGAGCAGGCCATGGCAGAGCTCACGGCCGCCGGAGAGGAGCTCTAGGATGGCAGACGTCAAGAAAATCGCCACGCGCGTAAGCTACGGCGAGGCCCTCGTCGAACTCGCCAACGAACACGATGACTTTGTGGTCCTCGACGCCGACCTGGCCGCCGCCACGCAGACCGGCAAGTTCAAGGCCGCCTGCCCCGATCGTTTCTTCGATGTGGGCATTGCCGAGAGCAACCTGATGGGCGTCGCCGCCGGTATCGCGACCACCGGCCGCGTTGCCTTCGCGAGCACCTTTGCCATGTTCGCCGCCGGCCGCGCTTTTGAGCAGGTCCGTAACTCCATCGGCTACCCGCACCTTAACGTTAAGATCGGTGCCACGCACGCCGGTATCTCGGTGGGCGAGGATGGCGCCACGCACCAGTGCTGCGAGGATATCGCCCTCATGCGCGTTATCCCCGGCATGACCGTGATTGTTCCCGCCGACGACGTGGAGGCCCGCGCCGTGACGCGCGCCGCCTACGAGTGCGACGGTCCGGTGTACATGCGCTTCGCTCGTTTGGCCTCGCCGGTTATCAACGACCCCGAGACCTACAAGTTCGAGTTGGGTAAGGGCATTGTCATGCGCGAGGGCGCCGATGTGACCATCATTGCCTGCGGCCTGATGGTCGGCGAGGCGCTCGAGGCTGCTGAGCAGCTTGCTGCCGAGGGCATCGATGCCGAGGTCATCAACATGCACACCATCAAGCCCATCGACGCCGACCTGATCGTCAAGAGCGCCACCAAGACCGGCCACGTCGTGACCGTCGAGGAGCATTCTGTAATCGGTGGCCTGGGCAGCGCCGTTGCCGACGTCCTGTGCGAGCAGTGCCCGATGCCGCTCAAGAAGATCGGTGTCAACGACACCTTCGGTGAGTCTGGCCCGGGTGCCGAGCTCTTGCACAAGTATGGCCTGGACGCCGCCAACATCGTGGCGACCACCAAGGAGTTCTTGGCCTAGGGCAAGACGAGGCAAAGTATCGCTTCAGCAACCGTATGCAATCCATAACAGGGGCGTCCTCAAAGAGGACGCCCCTGTTTTTTGTCGGCAACAAACAAATTAGGCCCGCACCAAGTAAAGGCTTTCTCCGGGAAACGGGCCCAGACCAGCAAAGTGCAATTCAGCCCCCAAGCACGGCGCTGCTGCACCCAAGTAAAACGCAGCGACCCCTTAGTTACCGCAGGCCGGGTACAGGGTTACTCTCCAAATCTTTCCGCAGGACGGAGGAGCCCCCGCCGCGCGAAGTGCGCAGCGGGGGCTCCGACATGTCCGAGGACGATTTGGAGAGTAACCCTGTGCCCGGCCGACGGGATCCCTAAGCACGCCATGCTTCTTATGTGCAGCAAAGCTAATGCTGCTAAAATATAAAGCGCTCATGTAGTTTAAACGCACGACGATAAGGAGCACCAGTGGGTAACCACTTCCGTACCTCCGGTGCGGGCGATGATGCCCCCAAGACGCAGGCAGGCGTCCAGGGCAGTCGTTTCGCCACTCCGGATTCAGAGGGCCAGCCTGTTGCTCAGGCCCCCGCTCAGCCGGCAGATCAGGCACAGCCGGCATCCGATCCCTTTGCCTACAATCCCACCAGCGATGTCGCGCTTTCCGGCACGGCGGGCTTTGAGCCCGTTCAGGCCGTGACCGCTCGCGTGGAGCAACCTCAGGCTGGCGCCGCCACGCCGCAGCCTACCATGGTCGGCATTCCCGACCCCTTGGCCCCTGCGACGCCGGCTCCTCAGCCTGCGCAGTCCGGTCTCTTTGCCGCTATTCCCGACCCCACGCAGCCTGCTGCCCCGGTGGTCGAGAGCGATCAGGCGGCCGAGGTCGCAAGCCTCGATAACGCGCTCAACAACCCCGATTTTACGTCGGTGTTCGCGCCCATCGATCCGCAGGCCAGCCGCAAGAAGATGGCCAAGCAGGCCGGTGTCGAGCCCGTCATCCTTATGGAGCATGTCACCAAGATCTATCCGGCACAGCCCAACAAGCCTGCACTCGACGACATCAACATCGAGATCTATCCGGGCGAGTTCGTCTTCCTGGTCGGTCACTCCGGTTCGGGCAAGACCACGCTGCTGTCGACGCTCAACCGCGACGTTAAGCCGACGAGCGGCCGCATCCTTGTTGCCGGTCAGGACCTCATGAAGATCAAGAACCGCAAGGTTCCGTTCCTGCGCCGCCAGATTGGCGCCGTGTTCCAGGACTTTAAGCTTTTGCCGCAAAAGACCGCCTACGAAAACGTGGCGTTTGCCCTGCAGTGCATCGGCAAGCCCAAGGGCGTCATTCGCAGCCAGGTGCCCGAGGTGCTGCGTCTGGTCGGTCTGGCCGATCAGATGGACTCGCTGCCCGACCAGCTTTCCGGTGGCGAGCAGCAGCGCGTTGCCGTCGCCCGCGCTATGGTCAACCGTCCGCCGCTGCTGATCTGCGACGAGCCGACGGGCAACCTCGACCCGGCGATCTCGCTGGGCATCATGAAGCTGCTCGAGCGTATTAACCGCACTGGCACCACCGTGATCGTCGCCACGCACGACCGCGAGATGGTCGATAGCATGCACCGTCGCGTGATCGCCCTCGAGGGCGGCCACGTTATCCGCGACCAGGAGAGGGGAGGTTACGGCAACTATGGCACCAACTAACGTGGGCTACTCCTTCAAAGAGGCAATCAGCCACTTCTTCCGTAACTGGACTACCTCGCTCGGCGCCGTCATCACGATCTTCCTTTCGCTGTTTATCATCGGCCTGTTCATCATGGGCTCTGCGATGCTGAACTCCGTGATCGGCACCGTCGAGGATCAGGTTGTCATCAACGCGTTCATTAGTGATGACGCCGATCAGGCCGATGTTCAGGCTTTTGAGGCCGAGCTTAAGACGTGGAATAACGTCAAGTCCGTGACCTATAAGGACAAGGACGACGCGCTGGCCGAGTATACGAGCAAGATGTCGGGCAACGCCGACGCCACCATGAGCGCGCTCGATGGCCAGAACCCGCTGCCGGCTTCCTTCGCTATTGAGATGGACGATCCGTCCAAGGTCGAGAGCACGGCAGAGAAGCTCAAGAAGGATGCCGATTTCCAGAAGATCGCGGATGACGGCGACGTCAACGCGAGCGTGCTGTACGGCCAGGAGGAAGTGAGCCGCCTGTTCCAGGTGACCAACTACATCCGCATCGCCGCTGTGGTGCTCGTTGGCCTTCTGACCTTTATCGCATTCATCTTCATCAACAACACGATTCGCCTGTCCATTACGGCGCGTCGTCGTGAGATTGCGATTATGCGTCTGGTCGGTGCCAGCAACGGCTTCATTCGTGGCCCGTTTATCACCGAGGGCGTACTGCAGGCCATTTTGGGCTCGCTGCTTTCCATCGGCGTTCTGGAGCTGCTGCGCAATCTGATGATTCCGCGTCTGCAGGAGAGCATCGGCTGGATGTCGTTTGCCCTGCCGATGCAGTACTACCTGGTGGCCTATGCTGCGCTGATTCTGGTCGGCGTGATTATCGGTCTCTTTGGTTCTGCCATCGCCATGCGCCGCTATCTGCGCGTGTAGGCATGCCTGGAATTCATCCCTTCCAACGGGTCGTCTCTTATGAGGCGGCCCGTTTTTTGATCCCTAGGGGACGGCAGGAAAGCGAATCATTTGGGTAGACTCTTTGGAGTTCGCAATCGATAGTTAGGAGGCGCCATGGGGCGCAATAACAAGCATAAGCGTGGAGTTCGCAATAAGCGCGGGCCGGTGCGCAGCGAACGCCGTCCGAGCCTGACCGGGCGCGTGCAGCTCCATGAGCACAGTGCCTATGTCATAACCGAGAATGGCGACTACAAGGTCATGGGCCGTGGCAAGCGCGAGATTATGGATGGCGATACCGTTGCCGTGAGCATTAAGAACAGCCCGCACGGTGAGCGGCGCGCCGTGATCGAAGGCGTGGTTGAGCGCGCAGCCATAAGCGTAGTGGGTACGTACCAGACCGCCGGTCCGCTCGGTGTGATCGAGCCGCTCGATTCGCGTCTGAAGGCCGACTTCTTCATTCTGCCCGAGGATACCTCGGCGGATCGCCTGGGTGTCCACCCGGGTGATGCTGTTGTCGCGCGCATTTTGACCTACCCGACGCGCCTGGAATCGGGCACTGTGACGATCGAACGCCGCATTGGCGGAGATGACGCGCCCGATTTGGGCGTTCAATATGTGATGGCGCGTTACGGCTATACCGATAGCTATCCCGAGGCCGCGCTGGACGAGGCCGAGGGGCTTTCGCTCGATGTGTCCGCGGCGCTTAAGGACCCGCTCCGTCGCGATCTGCGCGACCGCTTTGTCATCACGATCGACCCGGTCGACGCGCGCGACTTTGACGATGCCATTTCGTTGGAGCGCACGCCCGAGGGTGGCTACAAGCTGGGTGTGCATATCGCCGACGTTTCACACTATGTGGCTTGGGACGGGCATATCGATCTTGAGGCTCGCCATCGTACGACATCGGTGTATCTGGCCGATCGCGTGCTTCCCATGCTGCCCGAACGCCTGTCCTGTGACCTGTGCTCGCTTCGCCCTGACGAGGACCGTCTTGCGTTTACCGTCGATATCGAGCTCGATGAGCAGGGTCGCGTGCGGCATTACGATCCGTACCCCAGCGTGATTCGCTCGCGTGTGCGTATGGACTATGACGGCGCCGAGGCGCTGCTGGTGCGTGCCGGTGCGGTTGAGTATTCGGTGCTGGAGGGTGCGGCCGAGGATGTTGCGGCTGCCGAGGCCTCGCGCGAGGAAGCGCTTGAGCGCGGTCTTGCGTGCGAGGAGACCGCCCGCGGCTACAACATCGACCTCGGCGATTTCCTTGTCGCCGCCAACGAACTCGCCGAACTTCGCCGTCGTATTCGTCGCGCCCGCGGCTCAGTCGATTTTGACACAGCCGAGATTCGCGCTCTATTGGATGAGGACGGAGTGCCCGTGCAGATTGTGGCGCGTGAGCGTTCGTGTGCCACGTCGCTTATCGAGGAAGCCATGCTGCTCGCCAACGAGTGCGTTGCAGAGTGGCTGGCGGACCGTGATATCGAGGCCTGCTATCGCGTGCATGAGGATCCGAGCCCCGATAGCCTGCACGGTGCCGCCGTTGCGCTGGCGCAGCTAGGCATCATCGACGATCGCCGTGCTGCCGGTATTGCCCTGGGGAGTCCCGATGAGCTGCAGGCCGCAGTCGATGCTGCCGCCGGTACGGCCAACGCACCGCTCGTCAACATGCTGCTTCTGCGCAGCATGCAGCGCGCGCTGTACAAGCCGCGCAACGAGGGCCACTTTGCGCTCGCCGCGCCGTGCTACTGTCACTTTACGAGTCCCATCCGTCGCTACCCCGATCTGGTGGTGCACCGCGTGCTCAAACTGCAGTTGGCCTACGAGCAGCTCGGCGGCAAGGACGCCTTGGTCCGTACGCCGCGGCTGATCGGCAAGGGGCGCGAGTCGCTGCCGCGCATTCTGCCGCAGATCTGCCGCGCATGTAGCGATGCCGAGCGCGCGGCAGATGCCGCCAGCCATGCGACGCAAAAGATCAAGATTGCCCAGTACTATGAGGACCGTCTGGGCGAGCGCTATGCCGGAACCGTCTCGTGGGTTAGCAGCATGGGCCTCTTTGTGCGCTTGGATCTAACGCAGGTCGAAGGCTTGATTTCGATCAAGAGCCTGGGCAACGAGTGGTTCGAGTTCGACGAGGACGCGCTTACGCTGACGGGCGCCGACACGGGGACTCGCTATGAACTGGGCCAGCGCGTGATTATCGAGGTCTCGCGCGTCAATACCACGCGTGGACACTTGGACTTTAAGCTTATCCATTAGCTAAATCCCGACTCGTGGCGAGAGAGCGGAGGGCGGTCTTTCGGGGCCGCCCTCCGCATTTGAATAGTGGCTACCTTGCCGTCTGCTCGGCCGCCCGCTTACCTGCTATTTGAGAGGTAAAACCTACCAAAATAAACCTGTCCCTTTTGGCAGGTTACAAGAAAGCGGGGATGAGATGGCGACGGTGTACGGGTATGCGCGGGTGAGTTCGCGCGATCAGAACCTTAATCGGCAGCTGGATGCGCTGGGCGCCTATGGCGTGGGCTCAGCGAATATTTATGCCGACCATGCGAGCGGCAAGGACTTCGATCGACCGCATTATCGCGAGCTGTTGCACGTCCTGGGAGACGGGGACGTGCTGGTGGTGCTTTCTATCGACCGACTTGGTCGTAATTACTCCGAGATTCTTGAGGAATGGCGACGCATTACCAAGGAGCTCGGGGTTGCCATTGTGGTGTTGGACATGCCATTGCTTGACACGCGCGTCAGGGCCAGCGGCGCGCCGGATGTGACCAACACCCTGATTGCCGATATTGTGCTGCAACTGCTGAGCTACGTGGCGCAGGTGGAGCGCGAGAATATCCATCGGCGCCAGGCGGAGGGAATTGCAGCGGCGCGGGCGCGAGGGGTCCGTTTCGGTCGACCTCGCAAGCCGTGCCCTCCTCAGTTTGAGCTGGTGCGCGATAGCTATGAGGCAGGCGATATTACCCGCAGCCAAGCAGCAAAGTGCCCGGGCGTGTGCGTGGGGACGTTTGATCGCTGGATGCGCGAGGCGGGGTAGGGGTTTGCGTCGCTTTGTCGCTTCCTGTTGCGATTCAAATTTTGATACGGTGACGATGTCATTTGGGGCTACACTCGCTGATATTCAAAAAAAGGAGGTTGGCCCTTGGCGCGCGTAAAACAAATAATCGGATGGACCGCGATCGTTCTGTTCGCTGTAACGCTGGCGGGCATCTGGGTGCTGACGGAGCAAAATGCGGTGGAGACGTCGTTGCTGAGCGAGTCCACCGCGCGTGTGGTGGAGGGTCAGGCTACGGGCGTTCAGGCTACCGGCATCACGGGTGAAACTCAGGCGGGGGACGGCATGACTGAGAGTACCAATCCGGCTGCCTCGACGGTCCAGCCTGGTCGACTTGCTTCCATTCGCATGTGGGTAGGCGCAAACGTCCGTCGCGTCGCCCATACCGTAGAGTTTTTCTTCGTCGGATTGTTCGCCTCGGTGATCGTGGTCTGCTTTTCCAGGCGTCCATGGAGTGTGTGTTCCCGTTGCGTGCCTGTGTTTCTCTTTTGCGCTGCCTGCTCCGTTGGCGACCAGGTGCATAAGATCTTTGTTCCCGGCAGGCATTTCGACGTTATCGATTTAGGATTCGATGCTGCGGGCTATATCACCGCCATGCTGTTGGTATTGCTGGCAGCGGCGTTGGTGCGCCATGTGACTCGGCCGATCGGCGCCCATGCGAGGCGCTAGCCTTAAGACGAGACATCGCGACTGCCTATGCTTCGACATTGACTACAATAACGGCTGCAATCGCGAGTGGTCGTCGATGTGCAGTTTTCCAGACACCTGTTTTCTCTAAGAAAGGAAATCCCATGGCGGTACTGTTTGTTGAATATCCCAAGTGCTCGACCTGTAAGAAGGCCAAGGTATGGCTGGACGAACATGGGGTAGAGTATATCGACCGCGATATCGTTTTGGACAATCCCACGGCTGATGAGCTTGCGACCTGGATTGCTCGTTCGGGGCTGCCGGTGCGGCGCTTCTTTAATTCGTCGGGCATGAAATATCGAGAGCTGGGCCTGAAGGCGCGTCTGGACGCGGGCATGACGGATCGGGAGTGCTACGAGCTGCTGGCGACCGACGGCATGCTGGTCAAGCGTCCGCTGCTGGTGGGCGACGACTTTGCGATTCCCGGCTTTAGGGAAGCGGCTTGGGCCGAGGCGTTGCTGTAGCGGCTGCGGAAAGTGCGAACCGTTTTGAGCTCGGATTCCGGGACGCAGTTTCCGGTTGAAGGGGCTAGCGGAAACCGTATCCCAGTTTGAGCGCGAAATCTGGGATACGGTTTCCGTTTGGGGCCTCTAGGGGAAAGCGCGTCCCGTTCTGGACGTAAATTCCGGGATGAGCTTTCCGGTTGGCGGGCATGCGCACTATCCCGGCTGGCGGGCATATGCGCTAATCCTCAAGCTGTGCCCATTCGTGCGGATCGTAGACCTTTACGTGCTTGTTGGGCTTGCCGCTCCAGTACTCCTCGTCCATAAAGGGCAGATATGCCTGAACGCCGGGGCAGATAAAGGGAATCCGCTGCTGTTGCAGTCGCTCGCGCTGGCGCTGCTCCAGGTGCGCCTCGGATATGACGGTCGGCATGCCGGACAGCTCGACGAGGCTTGCCTGGATTCGCTTAAGGTCGGGGAGTCCCGCGTGCCATGACATCCGCATGATCAAAAAGGATGCACGGCGGTATTTTGCCTGCATCACCGTGATGGCGGGACGCAGTGTGGGATGGATTTTGTCCCGTTCGGGCCAAAGGTCAGCAGTGATCTCGAGGCCCAGGGTCTCCCATAGGTAATCAAGCTCTTCGTCCATGGCGCCTCGATATCATTGCAATGATGACGGTTCGATTGTGCCATCAGCCGTGAGTGCTGCATTGTTGTAATCTACCAGCGGTAGATGTGGGATGTTTTACGGGCTTTGACGCCGTAGGTGTCGCTGGTGCTTCACAGGTCCTTCACGTGTTGGCCGTATTTGACTGAATTTCAAAAAAGTCAAAATTGGGGCTTGCGTCACGGCGAGACTTCCCGTATATTTCTTTCTTGCGCAAAGGCACAGCCGAGCGCAGCGATGCAGTCATTGGGATGTCGTCTAATGGCAGGACAGCGGATTCTGGTTCCGTCAATGGGGGTTCGACTCCCTCCATCCCAGCCATTGCATTTGCTACATATGGCCCGTTCGTCTAGCGGTTTAGGACGCCGCCCTCTCAAGGCGGAGATCACCAGTTCGAATCTGGTACGGGCTACCAAAATTGAACGCCCGGGCCTCGTAAGAGACCCGGGTTTTGTGTATTGACCGTATATACGGCGCCTGCCGTGTTTCGCTCAGATCGAGGAGTAGCCATGGATCTGCCCATCAGCTTGCAAGACATCACGTATGCCGAGAACTATCTGGCGCAGGGCGACCTGGCTACGGCGACGCCGCTGCTGGAGCGCCTGGTGGAGCTCGCCGAGGAGTATATCGACGCCGAGTGCAAGACGGAGGAGAAGCGCCAATACTTTAGCTTTGATAGCAAGTTTGAGCGCTTGGCCTATCGCCGCGTGGAGAAGGATCCGCGCGAGCTCGTGCAGGTCGAGGTGCCGTTTGACCGCCTGTACTCTGATATGGCGTTTGCCTACATTCGCCAGCAGGATTATGTGAGCGCTCGCAATGCCCTGATGCAGGCTGTGCGTTGGGACCCCATGAACTGCAACTATCGCTTGGATTTGGCCGAGCTGTTCCGCGCACTCGAGGACAAGCAGGAATGGGCATCGCTCTCGTTCTCGGTGCTGGAGCGTGCAAGCGATGGCAAGTGCGCCGCCCGCGCTTACGCCAATCTGGGTCAGTACTTCTTGGAGCCCGAGACCGAGAACGTTTCGGCTGCCGTGGGCTGCGCGCGTCTGGCGCTGCGCCTGGCGCCCAACGATGCGCATACGACGCGCCTGCTCAACAAGATCCATACCACCTATCCGGATGCCGCCGATGAGAGCGACGAGCACGTGATGGGTGAACTGGCCCTGCAAGGCGTTCCGACCTCGCCTTCGGCCGAGATTGCCATCTGCCTGATTATGTGTGCGACCGATGCTGCAAGCGACGGCGACAAGCAGGAGGCGACGCGCCTGACGGTGCGTGCTCGCGACTTGGTGGGCGAGGAGGCCTGCGCGGCGATTATTAAACTGGTGCGCGAGAGCGATGCCGAGCTCAATGCCGAGCGCAAGGCAAAGCGCGAAGCTACGGGCAAGGGTTCCGATGGCGCCAAGGAGGCCGGCGATGCCCAGTAAGCGCGAGCGCAAACTCATTTCCAAGAATCGCTCGGCACATCACGAGTACTTTATCGATGAGACATTTGAGTGTGGCATTGAACTGAGCGGCACCGAGGTCAAGTCGATTCGCGAGCGCGCCTGTCAGATCACTGACACTTTTGCGCTGATTCGTGGCGGCGAGTGCTGGCTCGTCGGACTGCATATCCACCCTTACAGTCATGGTGGCGTGTGGAATCGCGATCCCGATCGTCGGCGTCGTCTGCTGCTGCACCGCAAGGAGATCGACTTTCTTGACGGCAAACTTCGCAACCGTGGTTATGCGCTGGTTCCGTTGGAGCTCTACTTTAATACCGACGGCCGCGTAAAGCTGCTGCTGGGTCTGGGTCGCGGCAAGAAGCTCTACGACAAGCGCGAGGACATGGCCAAGCGTGATGTCCAACGCGAGATCGACCGCGCCCTCAAGGAACGCAACCGGTAGGCGCTCTATATAAGTTGCGGTGAGATACGGACTGTTTTGCCTGTTTGAGGGGCTATTCAGTCCCTATTTCACCGCAACTGCGGGCGTCTTATCTTTCTTACTGTTCTGACACATATGTCTCAAAGGCGGCGTCCGTTATGGGTGCCGCCTTTTTTGTGGGTACATACATTCATGAGGTTCCAACCCGAGCTAGGGGAGTGATCGTTATGGACAAAACTGCGTTCTTTACCATGCCGAGTGGCCTGTACGTGGTGAGCGCCGCGGCAGACGGGCTGCGCGCCGGCTGCGTCATCAACACTGCGGTGCAGGTGACGTCCATGCCGCCGCGTATTTCGGTTGCCGTGAACAAGGACAATGTCACCTCGGGCGTCATCGCATCGGCCAAAGCGTTCGCGCTGACCGTGATCGATCAGACCGCCGACATGCTCTACATCGGTAACTTTGGGTTCCGCACCAGCAGCGATTATGACAAGTTTGCCAAATACGAGACCCGCGAGACGGCTCTGGGCATGCCCTATGCGCCCGAGCACGCGGCAGCCCTGTTTAGCTGCCGTTTGATTGACACCGTTGATGTGGGCACGCATCTGCTGTTTATTGGCGAGGTCGAGGATGCCGAGCGCCTGAGCGACGAGACGCCGCTGACGTACGACTACTATCACAAGGTGCTAAAGGGCAAGACGCCGCCCAAAGCCTCGTCGTATCAAGGCTAGAAATGTTCTAAAAATACTTGCATTATGTTATTGAGAATATATACTAATAAGTAAGTACAC
>URFE01000049.1:0-12767 GCA_900546965.1 uncultured Collinsella sp. | reverse complement strand
GCGCAACGCGTTGCGCTGAGTCCTGAGGCTGTTGCAATGAAAATGACAATCAAGGGTCAACGGTTAAATCCTGTCGCTTTACCGATATTCGGTTAAAACAACTTTAAGAAATGCTATCGTGCCTAGCCGGAAATGAACAATGTAGAGGTGAAACAATGCCAAAAGCGATATACGAAGGAATCTACCGAGAAATACGCTCGCGCATCATTAATGGGACCTATGCGTTTCAGGAGATGCTGCCAACCGAAGCCGAGCTGACCGCGGAATTTGGCTGCACGCGCAATACCGTCCGCCGCGCTTTGAGCATGCTGGCCGACGGGATGTTTGTGCAGCCCATACACGGCAAGGGCGTGCGCGTTATTTGGCTTAAGGGCGAAACCGACATGTTGGGCGCACTCGAAGAGGTTGAGTCGTTTGGCGAGTTTGCAAAGCGCAACAATGCCGTTGCATCGACGGACGTTAAGTCTTTCGAACATCTGGTTTGCACCGAGCAACTCTCTCGTCACCTGGGCTTTAAGGTGGGCGAGGAGTTGATTCGCGTAGTGCGTGTCCGAAGCCTCAACGGCAACGCGCGCCAAGTGGACCATGGCTATTTTTTGGCGTCGATCGCCAAGGGCCTGACTCCCGAGATCGCGGCAGATTCTATTTACGGCTATCTGGAGCACAAGCGCGGTGTCAAAGTGATGGCGAGCCGTCGTACGGTGAGTGTCGAGCTCGCCAACGATGAGGACTGCAGCTATCTTGACCTCGGCAAATACAACTGCGTTGCCGTCATGGAGAGTCAGTCGTACACCTCGGATGGCATCTTGTTTGAGGTGACGCACACTCGCACACACCCCGAGATCTTCCATTACCGCGTCAATTCCAAGCGATAGCCGGCTAGCTCGCAGCCTGACGAGACTCATGGCCTCAAAGAGAAAACGCCCGGTCAAACCGACGGTACATCGGCTTGACCGGGCGTTTTCTCTGCATTCGATAACAAATAATTGTTTATACAAAACTTGTCAAGTATCAAGTTGAAATTACCGTTCACCGAAGTTTTTCTACCGCTCTAGTAATACTTGTTCAAACAACTAGCTAAATAGCGTATCGTTCAAATCAGCAAAAGGGGCAAAGTCCCCGAGCCAATCTCCGAAGGCGGCGGCAAAGGGTGCCGCCACGGTGTGAAAGGGTGGATTGTAATGAAGAACGAAATGAGCAGAAGGCAGTTCCTGGGCTTTGCTGGTTCCGCGGCTGCAGTTCTTGGTCTGGGCCTCGTGGGTTGCGGTGGTTCTGCCGGCTCCGGCTCCTCTGCTTCTGGTGACGCTGCCGAGGTCTACTTCCTCCAATTCAAGCCCGAGGTCGACAAGGAGTGGAAGGAGATCGCCAAGGCCTATAAGAAGGAGAAGGGCGTCGAGGTCAAGATCGTGACCGCCGCTTCCAACACCTACGAGGAGAAGCTTAAGTCCGAGATGTCCAAGAGCTCCGCTCCGACCCTGTTCCAGGTCAACGGCCCCACCGGTCTTAAGAACTGGAAGGATTACTGCGCCGACCTGTCCGATACCAAGCTCCGCGGTGAGCTCATTGATGACTCCCTGGCTCTGCAGTCCGACGGCAAGGATGTGTGCATCGACTGGGTTCAGGAGAGCTTCGGCATTATTTACAACAAGCAGCTGCTCGAGAAGGCTGGCTACAAGGCCGAGGACATCAACTCCTTCGACAAGCTGAAGGCTTGTGCCGATGACATCCAGGCCCGCAAGGACGAGCTTGGTGTCGAGGGTGCCTTCACTTCCGCCGGCATGGACGACTCCTCCAGCTGGCGCTACACCACCCACCTTGCCAACATGCCGCTCTACTACGAGTTTGAGAAGGAGCACAACCAGGAGGACGACGAGATCAAGGGTGAGTTCCTCGACAACTACAAGCAGATCTTCGACCTGTACATCACCGACTCCACCTGCGATCCTTCGCAGCTTGCTTCCAAGACCGGCGACGACGCCACCAACGAGTTCGCAACCGGCAAGGCCGTCTTCTACCAGAACGGCTCTTGGGCCTACTCTGACCTCGTCAAGGCCGGCATGACCGACGATCAGATTGGCATGATGCCGATCTACATCGGTGTTGACGGCGAGGAGAACCAGGGCCTGTGCTCCGGCGGCGAGAACTACTGGTGCGTCAGTTCCCAGGCTTCCGAGGATGCCCAGAAGGCCACCGAGGACTTCATGTATTGGTGCGTCACCGCTGACACCCCGACCAGCATCATCGCCGACAAGATGGGTCTGACCGCTCCGTTCAAGAGCGCCAAGGAGACCACCAACGTCTTCTCGCAGCAGGCCGTTGCCATGGCCAAGGACGGCAAGAAGACCGTCGCTTGGGACTTCGTCTACATTCCCTCCGAGGAGTGGAAGAAGAACCTCAAGCAGGCTCTGATTGCCTACGCTGCCGATAACAGCAAGTGGGACGGCGTCAAGAACGCCTTCGTCGATGGCTGGAAGACCGAGAAGGCCGCTTCCGAGTAAGCAGTTGCTGCCCAAGCTATCTGATTAGCGACAGGGGGCGGGCAGACGTTGGTTTGCCCGCCCCCTGCATATTGAAAGGACCCTTTTATGGGCAAAGCACTCAAGCGCTGGTGGCCGCTCTTTATGCTGCCCACGTGTCTGGCGTTTATGATCGGGTTCGTGATCCCTTTTATCCAGGGTTTCTATCTCTCGTTCTGCCAGTTTATTATCATTAGTAACGCGCACTTTGTCGGTATCGAGAACTACGTGCGCGCGCTGTCCGATCCGCAGTTCTCCACGTCGTTCTTCTTTACCGTGGCGTTTGCCTTCCTGTCGACGGTGCTCATCAACGTGATCGCCCTGGCCATTGCGCAGGCGCTCACCCGCAAGGCGCTCAAAGGCACCAACATCTTCCGTACGATCTTCTTTATGCCTAACCTGATCGGCGGCATCGTGCTGGGCTACATTTGGCAGATTCTGATCAACTGCCTGCTCTCCAACGTGGGCGCCCAGCTCATCGCTCTTAACTCTGCTGCTGGCTTCTGGGGCCTTATCATCCTGACCCTGTGGCAGCAGGTCGGCTACATGATGATCATCTACATCGCTGGTCTGCAGTCCATTCCGTCCGACTACATCGAGGCCGCCAAGGTCGACGGCGCTACGGCATGGCAGACGTTTTGGAAGGTTAAGATTCCTAACCTGATGCCGACCATCACCATCTGCCTGTTCCTGTCCATCACCAACGGCTTTAAGCTGTTCGACCAGAACCTCGCCCTTACCGGCGGCGCCCCCGCGCACTCCACCGAGATGCTCGCCCTGAACATCTACAACACGTTCTATTCGCGTGCCGGTATCGCATGGCAGGGCATTGGTCAGGCCAAGGCGGTTATCTTCTGCATCCTGGTCGTGGCCATCTCCATGATCCAGCTTAAGGCCACGAGGTCCAAGGAGGTACAGCAGTAATGAAACGCGATAAGGTTATCAACCGCGCGCTCTCGATTTTCTTTACGATCCTGTCGCTCGCGTGGATCTACCCCGTGTTCATGATTGCGCTTAATTCTTTTAAGAAAGCGACCGCAATCAGCACCACCACGGCATTCGATCTGCTCACGCCCGAGACGTTCAACGGCCTCGCAAACTACATGCACGCCCTTAACGAGCAGGGCTTTGCCTCGGCATTTATGTACTCGCTCATCATCACGGTCACGTCGGTCGTGCTGATCTTGGTGTGCTGCTCCATGTGCGCTTGGTACGTGGTTCGTGTCAACAACAAGATCTCGAACTTCTTCTATTACCTGTTCGTGTTCTCGATGGTCGTGCCCTTCCAGATGCTCATGTTCACGCTGTCCAATTTGGCGGACCGCATCGGCTTCAACACGCCGTTCAACATCTGCTTTATCTACCTCGGCTTTGGCGCGGGCCTGGCGGTCTTTATGTTCGCCGGTTTTGTAAAGAACATCCCGCTCGAGATCGAGGAGGCGGCCATGATCGACGGCTGCAACCCGGTCCAGGTGTTCTTTAAGATCGTCCTTCCCATCATGAAGCCCACCTATCTTTCGGTCGGCATCCTCGAGACCATGTGGGTCTGGAACGACTATCTGCTGCCCTACCTTACGCTCGACTCCACCAAGTACAAGACCATTCCTATCTTGATCCAGTACTTCCGCGGCGGCTACGGCCACGTCGAGCTCGGCCCCATGATGGCCTGCATCATGATGGTCGTTATCCCCATCGTTATCATGTACATCCTCTGTCAGAAGTACATCATCGACGGCGTGGTGGCAGGTGCCGTCAAGGGCTGATGCCGTAACTGTTTTGCAAGTTTCTGCGGCGCCCCTCAGCGCGGCGCCGCGTATCGAAAGGTAGAGACATGGCCGAGATCGTTCTCAAACATGTTCAGAAGGTGTATCCCAACAACGAGTCAAAAAAGAAGGGCTTCTTTGGCAAAAAGAAGAAGACCGAGGAGAAGAAGCACAACCTCAAGGTTACCGAGGACGGTGTGCTCGCTGTAGAGGACTTCAACCTCACCGTTCACGACCAGGAGTTCGTCGTCCTCGTTGGCCCCTCTGGCTGCGGCAAGTCCACGACGATGCGCATGGTCGCCGGCCTGGAGGACATCACCTCGGGCGATGTGCTCATCGATGGCAAGCGCGTCAACGACGTGGCACCCAAGGACCGCGACATCGCCATGGTGTTCCAGAGCTATGCTCTGTACCCCAATATGACGGTGTACGAGAACATGGCGTTTACGCTTGAGCTCAAGAAGGTTCCCAAGGACGAGATCGACCGCAAGGTTCGCTCTGCTGCCGAGATTCTGGGCATTACCGAGTACCTCGACCGTAAGCCCAAGGCGCTCTCCGGCGGCCAGCGCCAGCGTGTCGCTATCGGCCGCGCCATCGTGCGTGACCCCAAGGTCTTCCTGATGGACGAGCCGCTGTCCAACCTGGACGCCAAGCTTCGTAACCAGATGCGTGCCGAGCTCATTAAGCTGCGCCACGAGATCAAGGGCACGTTCATTTATGTTACTCACGACCAGACCGAGGCTATGACCCTCGGTGACCGTATCGTGGTCATGAAGGACGGCGTCGTCCAGCAGATCGCCACCCCGCAGGAGGTCTTCAATCATCCCGCGAACATCTTCGTCGCCGGCTTTATCGGCGTGCCGCAGATGAACTTCTTCGATGCCCAGCTGGTGCGCTCGGGCAACGGCTTTACCGTCAAGACCGAGGATATGAACGTGGCACTCGCCCCCGAGACTTGCGCTCAACTTGCCCTCAACTGGGACGGCGGCGACGTGAAGGAGATTACGGCCGGCGTGCGTCCCGAGCAGATCCTGCTTGCCGACAAGGGCGAGGAGGGCGCGCTCCAGGGTACCGTCGAGGTGACCGAGCTCATGGGCTCGACCGAGCATGTCCACGTGACCGCTCCCGACGGCCAGTTTGTCCTGATTATCCCCGTCGTCGACCTCGAGGCCAAGGGCGCGCTCAAGGCTGGCGACACCATCTGGTTCAAGTTCGAGAAGAACGCGACCCACCTCTTCGATAAGGTCTCTGGCAAGAACCTTATCTAGGCCCGGTGCATCCAGGCCCTCCCTTTGGGCGACTGCGGTATTGCCATCCTTTTGCCGCGGTCACATATAAGGCTCCCCTCCCGTCCACTGGGCGAGAGGGGAGCCTTTCTTTGTGTCGGGGCTGTCCATCGGCCAGTTTGTCTTGATTTGTAACAGGTAGGGCCGATTTCGGACGCTAGGTGTTACAGATCGAGACAGTTCCGCTGAGCTGACCATTTCATCTAAATCTGTAACACCAAAGGTGAATTTCAGCTGCTAGATGTTACAGATTGAGATAAACCCAAGGGGAGGGGCCGGTATGTCTCAATCTGTAACAGCTGGGGCCGTTTTTACCGAGTAGCTGTTACAGATCGAGATTCTTCGGTCGAGTCGGGTCACAGGATAACGTGCGGGCACAAAAAACGGAGCCGTGTTGCCACGACTCCGTTTCTCAAGAGGATGGGTAAGGGAAGTGAAATTAGTTCAGGTGCCAGATCTCGTCGTTGTACTGGGAGATGGTGCGGTCGGACGAGAAGGTGCCGGCGTTGGCGATATTGATGAGCGTCTTGCGCATCCAGGCGTCCTGGTCCTCGTAGTCGGCCAGCACGCGCTCCTTGGTCTGGATGTACTCCTCAATGTCGAGCAGGGCCATAAACCAGTCCTTGCCCTTAATGTCGTCGTGCAGGCGCTGCAGACGCTCGGCATTGCCGGTCGCCATAAAGGCCGGGTTGGTGATGAAGTCCACCAGCAGTTTAATGCCGGGCTTGCGGTAGAGCATACCGGCGTCATAGGTGCCGTTGGCATAGAGCTGCTCGACCTGTTTGGAAGAGGCGCCAAAGGTATAGATGTTCTCGTCGCCCACGAGCTCGGCAATCTCCACGTTGGCACCGTCGAGCGTGCACAGGGTTAGGGCGCCGTTGAGCATGAACTTCATGTTGGAGGTGCCGCTCGCCTCCTTGGAGGCCAGGCTGATCTGCTCGGAGATGTCAGCGGCGGGGATCACGCGCTCGGCGGCGGTGACGTTGTAGTTCTCGATCATGACAACCTGCAGGTAGGGAGCCACGTCGGGGTCGTTTGCAATCCACTGCGACAGCGTCAAGATCAGATGGATGATGTCCTGCGCGATAGTGTAGGCAGGCGCCGCCTTGCCGCCAAAGATGATGGTGACGGGGTGCTTAGGTCTGTTGCCGTTCTTGATATCGAGGTACTTCCAGATGATGTAGAGCGCGAGCATCTGCTGGCGCTTGTACTCGTGGATGCGCTTGACCTGGACGTCGATGATGGCGTTGGAGGGAATGGTCACGCCCTGCTCGAGCGCCATGAACTGGCGCATGATGGCCTTGGCCTCGACCTTGGTGGCGGCCAGGCGCTCAAGAACGTCCTTGTCGTCGGCGAACTTGGCGAGTTTGCTCAGATCGCCGGTGCTGCGCCAGTCGGTGCCGATCACATCGTCGAGCAGGCTGGCGAGCGCGGGGTTGGCCCCATGGATCCAGCGGCGGAAGGTGATGCCGTTGGTCTTGTTGGAGAACTTCTCGGGATAGATTTCGTAGAACGGATGAAGCTCGGTGTCCTCCAGGATCTTGGTGTGGAGGGCGGCTACGCCGTTGATGGAGAAGCCAAAGTGGATGTCCATGTGGGCCATGTGGACGGTATCGTGTTTGTCGATGATGGCGACGCGCGGGTCATCGTGCTCGGCCTTCGCGATCTCATCGAGCTTGACGATAATGTCGGCGATGGCAGGGGAGACCTTCTGTAGGCTGGCGAGCGGCCACTTCTCGAGCGCCTCGGCAAGAATCGTGTGGTTAGTGTAGGCGACCATGGAGCGTACGATGGTCACGGCCTCGTCAAACTCGATGCCATGCTCGGTGGTGAGCAAGCGAATGAGCTCGGGAATGACCATGGTGGGGTGCGTGTCGTTGATCTGGACAACGGCGTAATCGGCCAGATCGTGCAGGTTGCTGCCGCGCTCGACGGCCTCGTCGATCAGGAGCTGGGCGGCGTTGCTCACCATGAAGTACTCCTGATAGATGCGAAGTAGGCGGCCCTGCTCGTCGGAATCGTCGGGGTAGAGGAACAAGGTGAGGTTCTTGGCGATCTCGGTCTTGTCGAAGTCGATGGAGCTGCCGGGGACCAGGCCGTCGTCGACGCTCGCCAGGTCGAACAAACGCAGGCGGTTCTTGGTGGGCTGGCCGTAACCGGGCACATCGATGTTGACGAGCTTGGAGGTAACGGCAAAATCGCCGAACTCGACGGTGTAGGAGCGGTCATCGTCGACTAGGATGTCCTGCTCACCGAGCCACTCGTCGGGGACGGCCTTCTGCTGGTTGTCGACAAAGCGCTGACGGAACAGACCGTAGTGATAGTTGAGGCCCACGCCATCGCCGGTCAAGCCCAGCGTGGCGATGGAATCCAGGAAGCATGCGGCCAGGCGGCCCAGGCCGCCGTTGCCGAGTGACGGCTCGACCTCGAATTCCTCGATCTTGTTGAGGTCGTGGCCTGCGGCGGTGAGCTGGTCCTTAACCTCGTCGTAGATGCCGAGGTCGATCATGTTGTTGATGAGCAGCTTGCCGATCAAAAATTCGGCGGAAATGTAATAGAGCTTTTTCTTGCCGTTGTTGAGCGGGCAGGTGGCAGAGCGCTCCTGCACGAGTTTGACCAGCAGCTTGTAAATGCGACGGTCGTCGAGCTGCTCGAGCGAGGTGCCAAAAGACTGCTCGGCGAGTTCCGTGAGGTTAATTTGGGGCATGTTTTCTCCTGTGATGGGTTGTTTCATGTCTGCAATTCATAAGAAGCCCGCGCGAGGGGATTGGGGTGGCCTCGCGCGGGAAAAGCAAGCGCGTCCGCACGGTGGGGAGGGGCCGGGCGCGGTAGCTCCTATTGAGGAAGCTTGATTTCGGCTTCCGACGGGATGCGGAAGTAGGTCTCGGTCCAGTCGGTGAGTTTGTGCTCGAGCTCGCGGGTGATGGCGCCGTCGAGCATGCGCCAGGTCCAGTTGCCGCCCAGCGTGGCAGGGGTGTTGATGCGCGCCTCGTTGCCCAAGTTGAGCAGGTCCTGCATGGTGTAGATGCACGTGTCACTCACGCTGGCGGCGATGGTGCGATTGAGTGCATCTGCCATGGGTTCGCCGGCCTGCTGATGGGTGTACAGGGCTGCCTGCTCGCGTTGACGCGGGGTGGCCGTTCCCTCAAACCAACCGCGCGCCGTCTCGTTGTCGTGGGTGCCCACATAGGCGACGGTGTTGGCGATGTAGTTATGCGGCAGGTAGTACGAGTTGGTACCCTCAAAGGCAAACTGCAGGATCTTCATGCCGGGGAAGCCCGAGTTATCGCGCATGTCGATGACGCCGGGGGTGAGGAAGCCCAGGTCCTCGGCGATGATGGGCAGCGTGCCGAGCTTTTCCTCGAGCGTCTTGAAGAACTTGAGGCCGGGGCCCTGCGTCCACGAACCGTAGGACGAATCGGGCGAGGAGAACGGCACCTCCCAATAGGCCTCGAAGCCGCGGAAGTGATCCAGGCGGATGACGTCGTACATGTCGAGGGCGGCGCGAATGCGGCCCTCCCACCAGGAGAAGCCATCGGACTCCATAGCGTCCCAGTCGTAGATGGGGTTGCCCCAGTACTGGCCGGTGGCCGAGAACTGGTCGGGCGGCGTGCCGGCGACGCTCACGGGATTGCCGGCGGCGTCGATCTTAAAGAGCTCAGGCGTCGCCCACATCTCGACGGAGTCACGCGAGACATAGATGGGCAGGTCGCCGATGATGAGAATGTCGCGCTCGTTGGCATAGGCCTTGAGGCGGCTCCACTGGCGATCGAAGAAGTACTGCGTCATCTGGTGGTAGAGCATACGCGCCGGATGGTCGGCGCAGACCTTGGCGGAAGCCTCACCGCGGGTGCGGAGCTCCGCGGGCCACTCCCAAAACGCCTTGAGACCGCACTCCTCTTTGACGGTCATGAACTCACAGTAGGGGATGAGCCAGTCCTCGTTGGCTTGGATAAAGTCATCGAAATCGGCCGGCTTGTCGGCAGCAAAGCGCTCGGCGGCGCGGTCGAGAATCTGACGGCGGCCGCCAAAGATAGCACCGTAGTCGACGTTACTGGGGTCAGAACCCAGGTACACGCCATCGATATCGCGCTGCTCTAGATACCCTGCCTCGATAAGCTCGGCAAAGTCGATAAAGTTGGGGTTGCCTGCGCGGGCCGAGAACGACTGATAGGGCGAATCGCCATAGCTGGTCGTCGTAAGGGGCAGAATCTGCCAGTAATGTTGTTTGCACGAGGCGAGAAAATCGACGAAGTCGTAGGCATTCCAGCCAAAGCCGCCGATTCCGTATGGTCCGGGCAGAGATGAGACGGGCATGAGGACGCCGCTTGCACGCTCCATGAATGCGCTCACCAACCTTCTTGTTGTGGGGTCGGCCTGCCGATGGGTGTGCAGTCCGCCTCCGATGTTCTGATTCGATACGCCTATTGTAAAACATGTTGTTTAAACATGTACAGGCAAGATAAAAAAGTTGGTCGATTTTCGGCGAATGGTTACATGCCATGAAAAAGCCCCGACCTCACAACGTGAGATCGGGGCAAGAGCGGTATGTAGGTTTTTGCTACTCGGCGTCGGCGAAGCCGTTGGGGTTGTGGCTCTGCCAGTTCCAGCTATCGCGGCACATGTCCGCGATGTCGTACTGGGCCTTCCAGCCCATCATGCGCTCGGCCTTGGAGGCATCGCACCAGTTGGCAGCGATGTCGCCGGCGCGGCGCTCGCGGATCACGTAGGGCAGCTCCTTGCCACAAGCCTTGGAGAAGGCGGCGACGACCTCGAGTACCGAGGTGCCGGTGCCGGTGCCCAAGTTAAAGATCTCGACGCCGGTCTTGCCGTTCATCCAGTTAAGGGCGGCAACGTGACCAGAGGCCAGATCGCACACGTGGATGTAGTCGCGCACGCCGGTGCCGTCGGGGGTGGGGTAGTCGTTGCCAAAGACCTGAACGGCCTCGAGCTTGCCCACGGCGACCTGGGCGACATAGGGCACCAAGTTGTTGGGGATGCCCTTGGGGTCCTCGCCGATCAGGCCCGACGGATGAGCGCCGATGGGGTTGAAGTAACGGAGCAGCACGACGTCCCACTCGGGGTCGGCGGTGTGGACGTCCATAAGGATCTGCTCGATCATCCACTTGGTCCAACCATAGGGGTTGGTCGCGGGCTTCTTAGGATCCTCCTCGGTGACGGGCGGGTTGTCCGGGTCGCCGTAGACGGTCGAGGAGCTCGAGAAGATGATGGACTTGCAGCCATGGTTGCGCATGACGTCGATGAGCACCAGGGTGTTCTCGATGTTGTTGTGGTAGTATTCGACGGGCTTGCTCACCGACTCGCCGACGGCCTTAAAGCCGGCAAAGTGGATGACGCGGTCGATCTGATGGGTATCGAAGATCTTGTTCATCGCATCGCGGTCGAGCACGTTGGCCTCGTAGAAGGTGAGGTTCTTGGCGGCCTCGTCGCCCACGATGGTCTTGACGCGGTCGACGGCGACGGCGCTGGAGTTGGAGAGATCATCGACGATGACGACCTGGTAGCCACCTTCGAGCAGCTGAACGACGGTGTGCGAGCCGATAAAGCCGGCGCCACCGGTAACGAGGACGCAGGTGTCTTTGGGGTCGAGTGCTTTGGACATGTAGTCTCCTATCGAATCAGGAACACTTCTTCAGGGGAGTATAGCGCAGGCAGGGACGCCCAAATCGTGCGCTGTGGGAAAAGCAGAGGATTGTGCTAACGTACTCATCAGAAGAGCTTGCGTACGCATAACCTGATCTTTGGCATTTGCTTACGAGCCGCTGACCTTGTATTTTCCTGCCGTTCGTGGAAATCGTTGGGACGCGCCATATGTACGCTAATATGTATGAGTTGAGCGACATATAAATAAGCATGTAACGGAGTACATATGTCACCAAACAGCGATTCCATCCTTTCCCAGGAGCTCTCGCGCCGCACTGCCCTCAAGGCCCTGTTCGGCGCCGCTTCTGCGGCAGTTCTTTTTGGCCTGCCCGCTCGCGCCCATGCGGCGGAGGCTTCCAAAGAAACCACCGATAAACTGAATGCCGCCCAGGCCCAGCTCGACGAGGTTCAGGCCCAGCTCGACAGCATCGCAAATGAGTATGCGGCGCTGGCCAACAAGAATGCCCAGACCCTCAACGACATCGAGAATGTCCAGGGCAAGATTGACGACACGCAGGCCCAGATCGATGAAAAGAAGGCCGAGCTCAAGAAGAAGCGTAACGACCTTTCCGATCGCGTGGCCGCCAGCTACAAGTCCGGCGGCACGAACATCCTGTCGCTGCTGCTGGCCTCTGGTTCGTTTGAGGAACTCGTCGCCAACGCGCACTATGTTGAGAAGATCAACAAGAGCGACCGCGACGCCATCGAGGACATTCAGACCATCCAGGAAGAGCTCGATGCGCAAAAGACCGAGCTTGAGTCGCAGAAAGCCGACTTAGAGAAGCTCAAGGACCAGCAGACGGCTCAGATGCAGGATATGCAGGCCAAGCAGCAAGAAGTCCAGACCGTGCTGAACGGTCTTTCCGACGACGTCAAGGAGCTCATGGCTCAGCGCGATTCCGAGATCCTCGCTGCTGCCCAGGCTGAGGAGGCCGCTAGGAAGGCTGCCGCTGCCGCGGCTGCCGCGAACAAGAACAATTCCTACTCGGGTGGTTCGAGCTCGGGTGGTGGATCGTACGCGCCCGGAACTCCGCAGCAGAATGCCGGCTCGGGCAAGCAGCAGGCTGTCGTCAACGCGTGCTACTCCACGCCTTCGCCGGGTCAGAACTGGTGCGCGGCGTGGGTCACCAATGTCTTCCGTAACGCCGGCGTTGGCTACTTTGGCGGCAATGCGTGCGACATGTTTAACGCCTGGTGCTATAGCTCCGACCGCTCGGCGCTGCAGGTGGGCATGATTGTTGCCGACTCATCGCACAGCGGCACGGGTGCTCCGGGCCTTATCTACGGTCACGTGGGTATCTACGTTGGCGGCGGCATCGTCATGAGCAATGAGGGCGCCATTACGTCTAAGTCGCTCGACTCGTTTATTAGCTTCTATGGCACTGGCTCTGGCGTGCGTTGGGGCTGGCTCGGCGGTATTGCGCTGTCGTAAAGCCGACGGGGCCGCGTGCCCGCCCGCAATATATTTGATTGCCTGCTCGGGCAGTCCTGCGCAAGACGAAGGCCACATTAAGTGGCCTTCTTTGCGTGCGGAACTC
>URFE01000048.1:0-13191 GCA_900546965.1 uncultured Collinsella sp. | reverse complement strand
CTCCGTAATCGCAATAGTTTGACCCATTGTAGCAGGTGGAAGGTGGAGACGTTTTTGTCCCATTGCCCCCATCGCTACGCGCGGCGGGGCTTTTGGTTGATGTGGTAGAGCTCGGCGAGGCCCCGCAGCGTCAGCGCATCGTCGACCGTCAGGCTATGGCCGACCAGCGCCGCAAGCGCCTCGGCATCGTCGCCGGTAATGACGATGGGCACATCGCCCTCCCCCGCGGCCTTGGTCGCACGCATCTCGGCGAGCACCATGTCGAGCATGCCGTCGATGCGTGCCACCTCGCCCAGAACCACGCCCGAGCGCATGGCCTCACGCGTGTTACGGCCGATGACGTGTGTCGGCGCCGAGGGCTCAACTTGAGGCAGGCGCGCCGCAGCGGCCGAGAGCGAACGGGCGCCGAGCGCCAGCCCCGGCGCGATAACGCCGCCGACAAAGGTGCCGTGTGCGTCGATGACCTCGATATTGGTCGTCGTGCCCAGGTCGATCACAATGCACGGCGAGCCGTAGACGGCGCGGGCAGCCACGGCGTCGGCGATGCGGTCGGGACCGATCTCGGCCGGGTCATCGTAGTGCACGGGCATGCCGGTCTTAAGTCCCGGCCCCACCGTGAGCACGCGCCCCGTGCAGGTACGGGAAAGTGCCGCCTTCCACGGGCGCTCGAGCGCCGGGACCACGCAGCTCAGCACAGCAGCCGTGGACACAAGCGCGCCCGGCATGCCCGCATCGGCCGCCAGCGCGGCCATGACCTGCGCGAGCCTCATGCGCGCCTCGTCTGCTGTGATGCTCGACGGCGTCGTGATCTCGCACGTCGCAAGCGGGCATTCCTGCGCCGCGGCCGAATCCTCGGCAAACAGGCCAAAGCGAATGAATGTGTTGCCCACGTCGACCGTCAATATATATGCGCACCCATTAAGCATCGTCGGCGCTCCTTTCGTCTGCCCAGCAGTATATCGCCTACCTAAACCAGTCATCCCAAAATGACTAGCTTGCCGCTATACTGGTGCGCGGTCGCACGCGAGCTCACGCGGCGGCCCTTGGTAACCCGACTTCCCGCGCCGTATCCGTAGCGGCGCTCCCGGGGGAAGCGGATATACGCAAAGGAGTTCTATATGAGCAATCCCTCGAACCGCGCTTCGATGCGCGGGCAACTCACGCTGCGTGGCGTCGTCATCGGCGTCCTTGGCTGCGTGATCATCACGGCAAGCTCGGCCTATACCGCCCTCAAGATGGGCGCCCTCCCCTGGCCGATCATTTTCGCTGCCGTCATTTCGCTGTTCTTCCTGAAGCTCATGGGCAACGCCAGCCTCAACGAGGCCAACGTCACCCACACCATCATGTCCGCGGGCGCCATGGTCGCCGGCGGCCTGGCGTTTACCATCCCGGGCGCCTGGATGTTGGGCTATGCCGACCAGATCAGCTGGCTCGACATGTTTATCGTGGCGCTCGCCGGCACCATCTTGGGCCTTCTAGCGACAGCGCTCATCCACCGTCACTTTATCGTGGACGCCGCGCTGGAGTTCCCCACCGGCAACGCCGCAGCTCAGACCCTACGTGCTACCGAGGCCGGCGGCAAGACCGGTAAGCAGCTCTTTGGCTCCATGGCCATCGCAGGCATCTACAGCGTGCTGCGCGACGCCCTGGGCGTGGTGCCCAGTATGCTGTGCACGCTCAATATCCCCGGCGTGACCTTTGCCATCTACAACTCGCCCATGTTGCTGTCCATCGGCTTCCTCGTGGGCTTCGCCCCCGTCGCCTTCTGGTTTGCCGGCGCGCTGCTGGGCAACTTTGGCATCATCGTGGGTGGCACCGCTGCCGGTCTGTTCGACGTTGTGACTGCACAGGGCATCGTCAAGTCCCTGGGCATGGGCCTCATGATGGGCTTTGGCGTCGCCGTCGTCCTCAAGGACATCCTGCCGCAGGTCGCCGGTATCGTCCGCGGTCTTGCCGCCGACAGCTCCACCGACACCGACGAGCAGTCGCTCATCTCGGGCTCCCTTAAGCTCGACGCCGGCATCATCGGCCTGGGCGCTGCCGCCATCGCTGTGATCGTCGCCATCGCGCTCGACCTTGGTCCCGTCCCGGCCGTCATCGTGACGCTGTTCACCTTTGTCACCACCATCATGAGCGCACAGAGCTGCGGCCAGACGGGCATCGACCCCATGGAGATCTTTGGCCTCATCGTTATGCTCATCGTGGCAGCCTTCGCGCAGATCGCTCAGGTAAAGCTGTTCTTTATCGCCGGCATCGTGGCCGTGGCGTGCGGCCTTGCGGGCGACGTCATGAACGACTTTAAGGCCGGCGCCGTGCTGGGCACCAACCCGCGTGCGCAGTGGATCGGCCAAGCCATTGGCGGCATCGTGGGCGCCCTGGTCGCCGCAGCCGTCATGGTCGCGCTCGTCACCGCCTATGGCCCGGACGCCTTTGGCCCCGACAAGAGCTTTGTTGCCGCGCAGGCAAGCGTCGTCGCCACCATGGTCTCGGGCATCCCGAGCGTGCCGTGGTTCGTTGGCGGCTTTATCGCCGGCATCGTCATGTACTGGCTCGGCATTCCGGCCATGATGATCGGCCTGGGCGTGTACCTGCCGTTCTACATGTCACTCACGGCCTTCTTGGGCTCCTGCGTCAAGCTCGCCTACGACAAGTGGGCCGCACACCGCGACGCCACCGCTGGTCTTTCTGACGAGGAGAGGGCTGCCAAGGACGCCGCCTTCCAGGAACAGGGCCTGGTTGTCGCCAGCGGCCTGCTCGGCGGCGAGTCCATCGTCGGCGTTATCCTGGCGTTTGTCTCCGTGGGTCTGAGCCTGCTGGGCTAAGTCGAGCAGCTGCTCGACAGCAACCATATTGCCTACGATTTGCCCGGTCGGTAGCTTTCGCGGCTACCGACCGGGCTTTTTGATATCGAAACAAAGATAGGCCAGCGCGCTGCGTATGACAGCGCGCCGGCCTTATCGGTTAAGCCATCGAAGCGCTCCTGCTATGAACCGAAGTTCGTTGCAGAAACTACGCTCGAAACGCTACATCTGCTTGCGACGACGATCGCTCAGCGTCACACCAGCGGCCACGAGGGTGATACCGCCGATGACGAACACCTCGCCCGCAAGAGCGGAATTGTCGCCAGTCTGGGCGAGCGCGGCAGGCGCAGCCTGTTTCTTGGCAACGGGGGCCTTTGCAGCAGCCTGCGCAACCTGAGGCTTGGCCTGCGGCTCGGCCTTGGGATGATACTTGTCGTACTCGGCCTGCGCGGCAGCCAGGGCATCCTTGGCATCGCCAAGCTCGGCAAGCGCGGCGGCATAGGCGTCGTTGGCGTCGGACAGCTTGGCATCGGCATCGCTCAGGGCAGCCTTGAGACCAGCGGCAGCATCGACGGCAGCCTTGTAGCGAGCGTAGGCAGCGTTCAGCTTGACCAGCTTCTCGTTGCCCGTCGTGCCCGCGGCAAGGGATGCCTTGTGGTCGACAGCCTCAAGATCGGCCTTGAGTGCCTCGTCGTTGGCAAGCTCGGCCTTGGCCTTGAAGATATCGAGGTTCGCATCGACGACGGCTCCGTTGGCGGCCTCGAGCTGCTTCTGGGCATCGGCGACACCGGCGACGGTAGCGTCATAGGTGGCCTTGGCGTCGTCGACCGCCTTCTGGGCGCCGGCGAAGCGCTCGAAGGCCTTGTTCGCGGTAGCCAGCTCGCCCTCGGCGGCCTTGGCCTTCGCCTGTGCGTCGGACAGGGCCTGCTTCTTGGCGGCAACTGCCTGCTTGGCGTCCGAAAGAGCGGTCGCGGCGTGCGTATCTGCGGCCTGAGCCTTGTCAACGCCAGCCTGGGCAGTGTCGTCGGCCTTCTTGGCATCGTCAAGCGAGCCCTGCTTATTCGCAAGGTCCGCCTGGGCGGCATCGCGCTTGGCGGCAAGGTCCTTGACCGAAGCCGTGGCGTTGTCATACGCCTCATTGGCCTGTTCGGACTTTGCCTTGGCGGCATCGCGGGCGCTGCGAGCCTTCGCCTTGTGAGCAGCGGCCTCGGCTGCCTTCGTCTTGCTGTCAGCAAGCGTGGCGCTTGCCTTATCGAGAGCTGCCTGGGCAGTAGCGGCCTCGGACTTGGCGGCATCGAGGTTCTGCTTGAGGGACTCGATGTCGATTCCGCCGAGCGCGTCCTTCGCGGCGTTGTATGCCGTCTTCGCGGCGGCGGTGCCGGACTTAGCCTTCTCGTACTCGCCCTTGGCGGTGTTCACGTTCGTGTCGGCTGCGGTATAGGCGTCTTGTGCGCCTTTCTGATTATTGAGAGCAGCGAGATATGCCGTATCGGCCGTGCCCAGCGTCTTCTGCGCCTCGGCGAGCTTGCTCTGGAGCTCCTTGAGTTGCGCCTTCTGCGCCTGCGTGCCGCCAGCGTTATAGGCAGAATCGATGTAGTCGTTGACGAGCTTCTTGAACTCGGAGACAGTGAAATCAGCCTGAGTGTCATCAGCGCTGTAATCGAAGATGGTTACCTCGGAATCGGTGTTCTTACCGCTACCGGTTGCGATACCGATAGCCACCGTAGCGGAATCGATAATGTTGAGATAGTGCCCGCAGCCGTCTCCTCTTTCCTTACCGTTCTCATCTTTTGTACCGAAATACACATCTTTATAGTTTTGGTAGATATAGTACGAATCATAGCGATGAGCCATGAGATCTTTGCCGGCCTCGCTGTCCGCACCGTACTTTTTAATCCAATTCTCGTAATTAACCTTCTCCTGAGTGTAGAGACCAGTGTAGGGCCAGCCGAGGGTATCCTCGGTCTCACCGCCGGTGTATGCTCCGCCGCCACCGGCGAGGTTCTCCGCATTATCCAAATAGCAGTTCGAGTGCTTCCAAATATTCGATGAATATGAGGCGTTGAGCGCCGCGGCAGCTGTCATGCGCAGGCTGACGCCGAGTGCGGACTGACCGTTTGCCTTACGGAGGCTGTTTTGGGTATCGAGATATGTCAAAGCGTTGCGCAGCTGCTCCAAGGAGAGCGGATTGGTGTCGCGAGACATGTCCTGATCGACGTAATCGTCATACCACTCAGCTTTGTCGTCAGCGCCGGTGAGTGTAGCCATTGCGTCCTTGGCGTTCGATTTCTGCATAGCTGTGAAATCGCTGCTGTTGCTGATGTAGGCCATAAAGCCGAGTATGCCCTTATTGATGGCTTCCTGGTCAACTTTCATGTTGGACTTGAGGTCAGCAATCTGCTGCTCAAGAGCCTCAACCTGGACATTGGCAGCGTCATAAGCCTTTTCCGCGGCGTTCGAAGCAGCGCAGGCTGCCTCCCACTCGCTGCGCTTCTGCTGGCGGACCTCGACGAGTCGGTCGTACTCCGCCTTCTTGTCGGCCTCGGTCTGCTGAGCCTGCTCGTATGCCGACTTCGCAGCGTCGCGCTTGCTGGCGACGGCGTTGTACTCCTTGTTTGCCGCACCGTATGCAGACTGGGCAGATGCCACGGCAGCGTTAGCGGCGTTGACCTTCTCCTGCGCGGCGGTGGCGGCAGTCTGCGCGACCTGCAGGTTCGCCTGTGCGGTGGCGTCGACAGCCGTCGCGTCATCGAGCGCGGCCTGCGCGGTCGCGAGCTCGCTGGCGGCAGTGGCCTTAGCAGCCTCGAGCGCGTTCAAATCGACGCCCGCGCCCGAGGTCGCGGCATCGAGCGCAGCCTGCGCCTGGTTGAACTTCTGCTGGGCGTTATCGCGCGCGGTGGTTGCGGCTGCGAGCGCAGCGGCAGTCTCCTGCTTCTTGGCCTGGGCGGAAGTCAGAGCGGCTTCAGTGTCCTTCTTTTTCTGCTGAGCGCTGGCCTCGGCAGCCTTGGCCTGGTCCAGATTGGCCTGTGCAGTAGCAACGGCCTTATTGGCGTCATCGAGCTTTGCCTGCGCGTCCTCGACGGCCTTCTTGGCGGCCTCGTACTCGTCCATACCCATGGCCTCGAGCTTGGCTTGGGCATCATCGAGGGCCTTCTTGGCCTCATCCTGCTTTGCCTTGGCGTCCTTGAGCGCCTGGGTCTTATCCTCGACACTCTTGTTGGCCTGATCGAGCTGATCGTTCAGGTCGCCCAGCTTCTTCTGCTGTTGCTCGGTCTTTTCGACGGCGGCTTTGAGCTCGTCAATCTTCTCCTGGAGCGCGGCGACTTCTGCTGCGTTCTGCTCGATTTCGTTGTCGCTCACAGTCTGCGAGGCCTGATTCTTTTGCTGCTGCGCCTGCTTTTGAGACTGGCCCGCCGCATCGGCGTTCTTCTGGGCGGCATCGTAGGCGGCCTGAGCGTCCTTGAGCCGCTTTGCCGACTCCTCGGCCAGCTGGGCAGCCGTCTTTACGACCGCTTGGTTACCGGCGGCAACGGTATTCTCTACAGAACTACCCCCCCCCCTGAACAGAATCGCCGTTATCGGTTGACGGTGCGGCGATTGCCGCCAGCGGCGACATGAGCGGCTGAGCGATGAGGCCCGCCGTCAAAACGGTTGCGACGGCGCGGTTGGCAACGCCCTTGACGTTGACGGCCTTGGCCCGAGGCTCAAAGTGTTGTGGACTGTAGTTTGCCATGGCTTTCTCCCTTTGACACGGATGTGTCCATACGCTTCAAAATGTAGGAGCTAATTTTTGAATTCTGTTGCGCAACATTGGTCACCGGCGGATTTTTGAAATTCGCGCTCTCGTGCTTCACAATTTCGTCACATATGTAGGAGCTGGTGCATCATATTCTTGCGGGATCGAATTGAGCCTGTGATTTGCATTTGCTCCCGCGTCATCCGCCCTATCGGATTCCGTATCCAACAGACACCCCGCCCGCCACGGTGTAGAGTTAAGACAACGGGCGCGTTGCGCGGACCGCGCTGGAACGAGGTGGACATGGAACTCGATAAGCAACAGCTCAGGCGACTGCGCGAGCGCCATCACCGGCGCCATGGCATCCGCCCCGCCCATAGCGAGGCCATGGAGAACGCCACCCGCTTCCTAAAGCGCGCATTCAACATTCGCGAGGGTCGCGCGCCCTACCACGTGATCCGCAAGCGTTTTGTAAACGGGGCGCGTCTGACTGGCTCCCACCTATGCATCCTCATCATCGCTATGTTGATCGCGAGCATCGGCCTCGATATCGATTCGGACATCGCCATCGTGGGCGCCATGCTCATCTGCCCGCTTATGGGCTCGGTCCTTGCCATGGCATATGGCATCGCTACGCTCGACCGCGAGATTACCGTCGAAGCCGTCGCCGGCCTTGCGCTGCAAATGGCCTTTTGCCTGTTCACGTCCACGTTGTACTTTAAGCTCTCGCCCCTTGGCACCACCACGGCCGCCATTATCGACAACTCGACGCCCACCGTATGGGACCTTGCCGTCGCGCTCGCGGGCGGCTTTGCGGGTGGCCTGGGCAACTCGCGCGACCAGGAACCCGCCACGCTCATCGCCGGCGTGGCCGTGGCGACCGCGCTCATGCCGCCCCTGTGCGCGGCGGGCTATGGCATCGCCATCGCAAGCGGGTCGCTGTTTCTCTCGGCGCTCTACGAGTTTGGCATCAACGTCGTCTTTATCGCGCTGGCGGCCGAAGCCGTATTGCTTCTTTTGCGCGTGCCGCTCAAGCGCGACCTCAACGGCGACGGCATTGTGACCGCCGAGGAAAACGCTGAGGTCAACGAGCTGTCACGCAAAGTGCGCCGCCGCATCATCGTGGGAACGGTCATCTTTGCCATCCCCTGCATTGTTATGACGGCGGGTTCCATTGGCTCGGCGCAGGCCGGCGTGCAGGACGGCTACGGCGTCACCGAAACCACGCGCGAGCTTGCGGCGGTGCTGCCAGGCTTTAAGGATTACACCGTCGCCGTCGAGACCTCGGCCACCGAAGGGGACGAGGAAGGCATTGTAGAGCGCGAAATCGTCGCCCATGTGACGACAAGCGAGGCGCTTGGGGCACACGACCGCCGCGTCGCCCGCAAGCTCATCGACCTCAACGTGCCCGAGCTCGATCGCGTGGAGTTTGATGTGAAGTGATGCGGAGCGCAGCGCTACAGCTCGTACTTGTACGCGCGGTAGATGTACTTTTCGGCTTCCATCTCGTAGGTGGCGATGGGCAGTCCATAGCGATCGTACTCGGCAAAGGTCTTGGCCATGCCCGATGCCACGAGCATACTATCTGAATCGCCGACGCGCTGTGCACTGCTTACGTAGCCCGAGAACGGCACTGCGACCTGGTCCTCGAGCTCGTGGGTGCGCGCGTTCTCGTCCACTGTAATAGATGCGTCCAAACGAATGCGTTCCCTTGCTGTAGTCGGTCACCACCGCGGCACCCAGCTGACCCCAGTCGAACTTGGGATAGCTCTCGGCCGCACCAAAGTTGTTGTCGTATAGCAGCACCTGGTAGCAACCGGTCGCTGCCGTGTCAGAACTCGGCAGATACGTCACGCTATGCTGGCCCGCGTTGAGCGAAAAATCGCCTTGGGTCTGCAGCAACTTGTCCTCAAAGCCCGAACCGGCCCAAAAATCGGGCAAGCCCACGGAAGGCTGTAGCAAGATCATTTGCGCAACATGTGTCCAGCAAAAATGGGTGGTAGCCGGTACGGCTGCCACCCGTTTGTCTCATATCTAGCCCAAAGCAGGCCAGTTACTTCTTAATACCGCGTCCCAGACGCTTGGCGACCGATGCCACGGCTTCCTCGCTGGCCGGCCCGCAGCTCACGCAGCCATCGTGGGCACGCATCTGGCCGGTGACCTCGTCCATCGCGAGCGGCGCCACTTTCTCGAGCTTAAAGCCCTTGCCGGCGCGCATGTTTTCCTTGGCCACGCTGATCATGAGCTTAATGCGGT
This sequence comes from uncultured Collinsella sp., assembly GCA_900546965.1. Lineage (GTDB taxonomy): Bacteria > Actinomycetota > Coriobacteriia > Coriobacteriales > Coriobacteriaceae > Collinsella. The sequence goes on along the minus strand of URFE01000048.1, from coordinate 4,398 downwards.
TGAGCTGGTTGACCTCGGACGCGCCGGGGTCGTAGTCCACCGCGACGATGTTGCTCTCGGGATGCTGGCGGCGCAGCTCCTTGATCACGGCCTTGCCCACCACGTGATTGGGCAGGCACGCGAAGGGCTGCGTGCAGATGATGTTGGGCGCACCGTGGTCAATCAGGTCGAGCATCTCGGCCGTGAGCAGCCAGCCCTCGCCCATGTTGTTGCACACCGAAAGCACCGTGCGGGCCTTGTCGGCCATGGTACCGATGCGCTCGGGCGCCTCAAAGCGGCGGGACTTTTCGAGCATCTCCTCCACCGGCGTACGCATCCAGTCCACGAGCTTGATGAGCGCCTGCATGCCCGCACGCGTTGTAGCAGAGCTACCCAGCTCGTCCTTCTGTAGCTCGGCGTTGCTCATGGAGTACAGGAAGAAGTCGAGCAGGCCCGGCACCACAGCCTCGCAGCCCTCGCGCTCAATGACATCGACCACGTGGTTGTTGGCCGTGGGATGGAACTTGACCAGAATCTCGCCAACCACGCCCACGCGCGGCTTGGTACCCTCGCCCACAAGCGGCATGGTGTCGAACGCGCGGATGGCCTCGCGGCACAACTTGGTGTAGTTGTGCCTGTTGAACTTAGGCGCCAGCTTGCGGGCGCGCGCCATGTACTCCTCGTAGAGCGCGTTGGCGGCACCGGGCGTTGCCTCGTACGGGCGGCAGCGGTAGAGCATCTGCATCATCACGTCGCCAAAGAGCACCGCGTAGACTGCCTGCTTAAGCAGCGCCGGCGTAATCTTAAAGCCGGGGTTGTCCTCGCCGAGCGCCACGGCCGAAAGCGAGATCACCGGGATCTCAGGATGGCCGCTCTCGCGCAGGGCCTTGCGGATGAGCGCGATGTAATTGGTGGCACGGCAGCCGCCGCCGGTCTGGCTGATGACCACAGCTGTCTTGGACAGGTCGTATCGACCGCTCTCGATGGCCTCCATGATCTGGCCCGTCACCAGAATCGACGGATAGCAGATGTCGTTGTTCACGTAGCGCAGACCAGCCTCAACGGCGTCGTGATCGGTCGAGGGCAGTAGCTCTAGGTTGTAGCCGGCACCGCGGAACACCTCTTTGACCAGGTCAAAGTGGATCGGCGCCATCTGCGGGCACAGAATGGTGTAGCCCTCCTCGCGCATCTGCTCGGTAAAGGGCACCTTGGGCCACGCGGTCGAGGCACTCTCGCGCTGGGCCTCAAACGTGTACTTGCGGCTCGCGAACGCGGGGGCATCCGTGGAGGGCGCCACCGGCGCGGCGTCACCCTGCTCGTAGGTCTCGCCCGCGGTCGCGGCCTCGGCCAAGCGCTCGGCCTCCTGGTCCTTAAGCGCGGCCATGAGCGAGCGGATGCGGATGCGCGCGGCGCCCAGGTTGGACACCTCGTCGATCTTGAGCACGGTGTAGATCTTGCCGCTGGCTTCCAGAATCTCCTGCACCTGGTCGGTGGTCAGAGCGTCCAGGCCGCAGCCGAAAGAGTTGAGCTGGATCAGGTCCAGGTCGTTGCGCATCGTCACAAAACGGGCGACGGCGTACAGGCGGCTGTGGTACATCCACTGGTCGACGACGCGGATGGGACGCTCGGGCTTCACGAGATGCGCAAGCGAATCCTCGGTAAAGACCGCAAAGCCAAAGCTCGAGATAAGCTCGGGCAGGGCATGGTTAATCTCGGGGTCGTTATGGTAAGGACGACCGGCGAGTACGATGCCGTGACCGCCGTGGTCCTCGACCCACTTAAGAGCCTCCTCGCCCATAGTCTGGATGTCCTCGTGGAAACGCGCATCGGCCTCAAAGGCAGCGTTGACGGCGGCATCGACCTCGGAGCGCGTGATCTTGGGTCCACGCACGCGACCGCGACCGGCTTGCGCATCGGCCACACGGTCGACGGCGAGCACCTGGTACAGACGGCGCTTGAGCTCGGTCTTGTCGTGATAGGGCACAAACGGGTACAGGAACTCGATGTTCTGCTCGCGGATCTCGTCGATGTTGAGTGCCAACGCCGTGGGGTAGCTCATGACGATGGGGCAGTTATAGCAGTTGCCGGCGGTCGGATCCTCCTTGCGCTCCCAGCGCACACACGGCATCCAAATGAAGTCGACATCGCGGTCGATAAGGTTCATCACATGGCCGTGGCTCATCTTAGCCGGATAGCACACGCTTTCGGACGGCATGGACTCGATGCCCGCCTGGTAGGTCTTTTTGCTCGACTGGTCGGACAGCTGCACGCTAAAGCCCAGGCGCGTAAAGAACGCGTGCCAGAAGGGGTAGTTCTCGTACATGTTGAGCGCGCGCGGAATACCCACGGTGCCGCGCGGGGCCTCGTCGGGACTCAGGACCTCGCGGTTAAAGAGCAACTCGTTTTTCTTTTTGAAGAGGTTGGGGGCCTCGGTCTTCTGCTTTTTGTGGCCGGCGCCCTTCTCGCAGCGGTTGCCGGTAATGAAGCGCCTGCCGCCGCCAAAGTCGTTGACGGTGAGCTGGCAGTTGTTGGAGCAACGGCCGCAGCGGACATGCTTTTGCGTCACGGTGAGGTGCGCGATTTCCTCGGCTGAAAGGATGGTCGAGGTGCCGTCGGCGCCGGCGCGATCGCGGGCGAGCAGGGCCGCACCATAGGCGCCCATGCAGCCGGCGATGTCGGGACGCACGGCATGAACGCCGGTGAGCTGCTCAAACGCGCGCAGCGTGGCGTCGGACATAAAGGTGCCGCCCTGGACGATCACTTGGCTGCCAATCTCCTTGGGGTCGCGCAGCTTAATGACCTTGAACAGGGCGTTCTTGATGACGGAATAGGACAGGCCGGCCGCAATGTCGCCCACCGTGGCGCCTTCCTTTTGCGCCTGCTTGACGCGCGAGTTCATAAAAACCGTGCAGCGGCTGCCCAGGTCGACCGGGGCCTTGGCATGGATGGCAGCGTTGGCGAACGCGCGCACGTCCATGTTCATAGAGACGGCGAAGCTCTCGATAAAGCTACCGCAACCCGACGAGCAGGCCTCGTTGAGCATGATGTGCTCGATGACGCCGTCCTTGACGCGCAGGCACTTCATGTCCTGGCCGCCGATGTCCAGGATAAACTCGACGCCGGGCAGGAATGCCTTGGCGCCGCGCAGGTGCGCAACGGTCTCGATCTCCCCGGAGTCGGCCTTGAGGGCCTCGATGAGCAGCGCCTCGCCATAGCCCGTGGTGGTCACGTGGCCGATGGTGCAGCCGGCAGGGATGTGATTGTAGAAATCGGCCATGATGACCTTGGCCGTGCCCAGGATGTCGCCGTTGTTGTTGCCATACCAGGTATGCAGCAGCTGGCCGTCCTCGCCTACGAGCGCGGCCTTCATGGTCGTGGAACCGGCGTCGATGCCGATGAACACGCGGCCGGTGTAGCCGTCGAGCTTGCCCTTGGGAACGACTTCCTGGTCGTGACGGGTTTTGAACTCGGCGAAGTCCTCGTCGGTGGCAAAGAGCGGATCCAGGCGCTCGACCTCGGCACCCTGTGTGTCACCCAGGGCATCGATAGCCTCGATGAGCTGCGGGAACGTGCTGAGCTTGTTAGACTCATGCGCCATGGCGGCGCCGCTCGCCACAAACAGGTGGGCGTTTTGGGGCACGATACGGTGTTCCTCGTCCAGGTTGAGCGTGAGGTAGAAGCGGTGGCGCAGCTCGGAGAGATACTGCAGCGGGCCGCCCAGGAAGGCGACGTTGCCGCGGATGGGACGGCCGCACGCCAGGCCCGAGATGGTCTGGGTCACGGCGGCCTGGAAGATGGAGGCGGCCACGTCCTCGGGGCGGGCGCCCTCGTTGAGCAGCGGCTGCACGTCGGTCTTGGCAAAGACGCCGCAGCGGCTGGCAATGGGATAGATGGTGGTGGCGTTGGCCGCGAGCTCGTTGAGGCCGCTCGCGTCGGTGTGCAGCAGGGTTGCCATCTGGTCGATAAACGCGCCCGTGCCGCCGGCGCAGGTGCCGTTCATGCGCTGCTCGATGCCGTTGTCGAAGTAGATGATCTTGGCGTCCTCGCCGCCCAGCTCGATGGCGACGTCGGTGGCCGGGATGAGGGTCTCGACGGCACGCTTGCTGGCGATGACCTCTTGGACAAACTCCAGGTCGAGCCACTGGGACAGCAGCAGGCCACCCGAGCCGGTAATGGCGCAGGTCATCTGGGCCGTCGGCAGCACGGTCGCAGCGCCCTCGAACAGGTCGCGAGCGCAGGCGCGAACATCGGTGTGATGGCGCTGGTACTTGGCGTACACGATCTGGTTGTCGTCGTTGAGCACGGCGAGCTTAACGGTGGTGGAGCCCACGTCAATGCCTAGGTGCAGGTTGCCACGAGCGTTCTCGGGGTTGAAGATCGCGCCTTCGGGGGCTGTCTCTTATACACATCTCCGAGCCC
>URFE01000047.1:0-13233 GCA_900546965.1 uncultured Collinsella sp. | reverse complement strand
CTGAGATGTCGCGTGGGCTCGGAGATGTGTATAAGAGACAGCTCCCGTGCCCGTCGTGGGCCGCTTTGCCCCGTCGCCCTCGGGCCGCATGCACCTGGGCAACGTGTTCAGCTGCCTGTGCGCATGGCTTTCAGCCCGCAGCCAAGGCGGCAGCATCGTGCTGCGCATCGAGGATCTGGACGATCGCTGCAAGCGCCCGGAACTTGCCGCTCAACTGATTGACGACCTGGCCTGGCTAGGGCTTGAGTGGGACGAAGGCCCCTACTACCAGCACGATCGCCTCGACCTGTACGAGAGCGCCTTGCACCAGCTACAAGACGCCGGCCTCACCTATCCCTGCTTTTGCACGCGCGCCGAACTCCACGCCGCGAGCGCGCCGCACGCGAGCGACGGCACGCCCATCTACCGCGGCGCCTGCCGAGGCCTTTCTGCCGAGGAGGTTGCCCGCCGCAGCATCCTGCGTGCTCCGGCCACGCGCCTGCGCGTGCCCGCCGTCGACGACCTCGCAGACGATGTGGTCGAATTCGTTGACCGCACGTACGGAGCCCAATGCGAGGCACTCGCCACCGAGTGCGGCGACTTTTTGGTGCGTCGCAGCGACGGCGTGTTTGCCTATCAGCTGGCCGTGGTGGTCGACGACGCTGCCATGGGCGTCACCGAGATCGTACGCGGATGCGACCTGCTTGGTTCCACGCCGCGCCAGATCTATCTGCAACATCTGCTGGGACTGCCCACACCGCGCTACGCGCACATTCCGCTGCTCATGTCGCCGGACGGCCGCCGCCTTTCCAAGCGCGATCGCGATCTGGACCTGGGCGAGCTCCGCACCCGCTTTGGCACACCCGAGGCACTGTTGGGATGGCTCGCCGGGCAAACAGGCATCGCGCCGGACACCACGCCGCGCTCTGCCGAACAGCTGGTCGAGCACTTTAGATGGGACGTCATCCGTGCGCACCGCGAGAACATCACTGTAACGGTCGAGTAGCCAGCCACCCCGCCCCTACGCAACGTCCCAGGGCTGGAGTTCGTCGCCCAGGCGAACGATGCAGTCGTAGAGCACGGTATGGCGCTCGGCCGGGTTGGCATCCCGATGGAAATGCCCGTAATACCAGAGCTTGTAATCCAAGCGGTCTTCCAGCTCATCGAAAAATGCCGTGAGTCGGTCAACGCCGGGACAATTCCAGCCGGGTGCCGGATAAAGCGTGGGCGAAAGCATGCGCGTAGAGCAGGTGTGGGTGATCACGTAGTCGACCTTCCAGCCCATGCTCTCGAGCTTTGCCCGCGCCTCCTCAAAGATGCGCTCGTCCGGCAGCTCCTGCGGCCACCAGCTGGAATACGGAATGCGGTACTCCTTGTCCACGCTCGTGGCACCGCCCATGGTAAAGATCGTTGAGCCATCGAGCTCAAAAACCTCGCCGCGTGTTAGGCGCCGAATGGGCGAGGTGTCCGACAGGCGCTGCGTCAGCCCACCGTGCCACAACTCCATGGGTCGCTCCGCCCAGTGATCGAAACGCTCGTGGTTGCCGTCGACGAACAGCACGGTATAGGGGCGCGACTCCAGCCAGGCGATATCGGCGCACTCCTCGGCAGAAAAATCCCAGGGAAAGCCAAAGTCGCCGGCGACGATGAGATAGTCGTCACTCGTCAGACCATCCCCAAGATCCCAGTCGCGAAGCTTTTGCATGTTGACGCCGCCGTGAATATCGCCCGTCACATAGACCGTCATCGGATTACCACTTCCCTGTAAGTCGCTAGCCCGCATTCTGCACGATCACTAAGCCAACCGTTCCAGCCCTTCCATCCCTTAGGGCTTACCCCTCGTTCTTCCATCCAAACGGGTCAAGCACCCAAAAAACCAGATCGAGCACACCGCCGGTCATCATGGCGCCGGCAAGGGCGATGCAAACATGCAGAGAACTGGCACTTCGGAGCACGTCGAACGGCCCCAAAGAAGCCAGCAGCGCGACCGCTGCGCCGGCAAAACACAGTGCGAGGCACGGCCCCGCGTCCTTGACGCACTTCTTTGCGAGATGCTTTGCGTTGTCACTCATCGGTATCGAACTCCTTAGAGGGTCATTGTTCAGACGCATGCCGCCGCGGCGGAGCGGGGCGGCAGGGTAAGTGTCACATGCCGTGCGGACATCAATGGAGAAACCGCCTGCTCGACCAACCCTTGACGCCGTTTTGCACCGGCACCCCATCCCCCGCTATCGAGGTCAAATACTTTTCCCACCGCCGTGCAAAAACTCATCCAACATTAATCTTGGCTCAAGAATCGCTTAATCTATAACCTGCACTATAGAGTTCGACCAAGGGCGGGGCGGCGCCGCGCAACGCAGACCGCCGAACGCAACGCTCGCGCCCGGGCAGATCGCCCGGCGTCGCGCCTATCGAACGAAAGGAACAGGTCATGGACGACCTCGAAAAAGTTGAAACCATCCGCACCAAGTGCAACGTGAGCTACACCGATGCCAAGGCCGCGCTCGACGCCGCCGACGGCAACGTCTTGGATGCCATCATTTGGCTCGAGTCGCAGGGCAAGACCCAGACAACGTCGGCGCACGCCGCCACCGAGTCTGAGCCGGTCGATGAGCCCTCGGCCGAGATGGTCGCCGCGCAGGCCGCCTACGAAAAGTCGAGTGAAAAGACCGACTTCTCCAAGAAGATGGACAGCGTGTGGGAGTACCTCAAAAAGCTCTTCCGCCTGAGCCTGGACACCAAGTTTATCGCCACGCGCCGCGACGCGATCATCCTCAACATTCCCATCCTGATCCCCATCGTCGCGCTGTTTGCCTGGGGCGCCACGATATGGCTGATGCTGATTGGCCTGTTCTTTGGCATGCGCTACCGCATCGACAGCGACGGCGACGTGCCCGGCAGCATCAACAACCTTATGAATCACGCTGCCGATGCCGCGGACGACATCAAGCAAAATCTCAACGACGACAAGTAATCGCAGACGGGGGCACGCATGGCACGGATCCTGATCGTAGAGGACGAGGAGAAAATCGCCCGCTTTGTGACGCTCGAGCTGGAGCACGAGGGCTACCAGGTGGAGCACGCCGCCGACGGCCGCACCGCCGTGGACCTGGCGCTGGAGCGCAACTACGATCTGATTCTGCTCGATGTGCTGTTGCCGCAGCTCAACGGCATGGAAGTGCTGCGGCGCGTACGCAAGCACAAGGATGTGCCGGTGATCATGGTCACCGCGCGCGATGCCGTGATGGACAAGGTGGCCGGGCTCGATGCCGGCGCCGACGATTACCTGACCAAGCCGTTTGCGATTGAGGAGCTGTTCGCACGGATCCGCGTGGCGTTGAAGCGCTCGGAGGCCGTGCGGGCGGCTTCGGGCGTTGGCGGCGCCGGCGCCGGGACGGGCGCGGCGAGCGGCGCGGATGTCGGCGCCACTGCGATACCCCCGGTCAGCGACTCGGCCCAGGCTTCCGTCGCGCCCTCCCCCGCCGCGCTCACCGTGGGTTCGGTCGCGCTCGACCCCGACCGCCGCGAAGTCACGGTCGGCGGCTCGCCCATCGCGCTCACTGCCCGCGAGTTCGACGTCCTCGCCCTGCTTATGGCGCATGCCGAGACCGTGCTCACGCGCGAGCGCATCGCGCACGAAGCGCTGGGCTACGAATACGTGGGCGACACCAACAACGTCGACGTGCACATCGCACACCTGCGTGCCAAGATCGAGGACGCCGGCGGCGCCCGCATCATCCAGACCGTGCGCGGGGTGGGCTATGTCTGCCGCGCGTAACGCCGAGGCCAAGCGCGTCACCTCCATCGCCCGCGCCATCAACTGGAGCTATATGTGGCGCCGCTTGATGAGCTACGTCTGGCTCGATCTGCTGCTGATGGTGATTGCGGCGGCGATCCTCGTCTATGGATACAACCAGACGCTGCCCGACGGCGCGTTTACCGCAGGATGGATCCCCGGCACCACCGTTCACGGCATGTCGCTGACGCCCGCGCGCGGCTGGGACCCGACAACGCTCACCTATACCGTCGAGCTTGCGCGCACCACCAAGACCTTCCCCCTCGCGCAGGACCTCGTCACGCTATGGCCTCTCTACCTTGTCGTTGTGGGTTGGCAGGTCATCAGCATGCTCGATATGCTCGGCGGCGCCCGCCGCGTGCGCCGCACCATGGCGCCGCTCAACGATCTGGCCCTGCGCGTGGACGAACTCAGCCGCATGCAACTCGCCGGCGGCAAAATGGAAACGCTGGAGCAGGCTATCGAACGAGCAAGCGTCGACTCGCCGAGCGTCACCACCGGCGACGCCGATCTGGCGAGTATCGAGGTCGCACTCAACCGCCTGCTGCGCCAGATGCAAGAGGCAAAGCTGCAGCAGATGCGCTTTGTCAACGACGCGAGCCACGAGCTGCGCACGCCCATCGCGGTGATTCAGGGCTACGTAAACATGCTCGACCGCTGGGGCAAAGACGACCCGGACGTGCTGGCAGAATCCATCGCGTCCCTCAAGGCCGAAAGCGAGCACATGCAGGAGCTCGTGGAGCAGCTGCTGTTTTTGGCGCGCGGCGATGCCGGACGCACGGTCCTGCGGCGTGCGGATACCAACCTGGCCGCACTGGTCGGCGAGGTGTGCGAGGAATCGCAGATGATCGATGCCACGCACACGTATCGGCTGGCCTTTGACGCCGTGCTTGTCAGCGACCCGCACTGCGACGCGCCCGTCGACGTGGCACTCGTGAAGCAGGCTCTGCGCGTGATCGTGCAGAATGCCGCCAAGTACTCGGATGCGGGAACGACCGTCACATTTGGCATAACGCCCGATGCGGGCGCGGGCACGATCGGCATAAGTGTTGAGGACGAAGGCATCGGCATGAACCAGGAATCCGCAGCTCACGCGTTTGAACGGTTCTACCGAGCCGACAACGCACGCGATGCCGGCGCGCAGGGCTCGGGTCTGGGGCTTGCCATTGCCAAGTGGATCGTCGATAGCCATGGCGGTGTCATCGGCGTGACCTCGGTTGAGGGCGTCGGCAGCCGCTTTACGATTCGCCTGCCACGGTAGGGGCGTCTCGGCATAAATAAAGGGATAGGGTCACGCGGCCCTATCCCTTTTTGCTAGCTATGGCAGCTTGTGCGCTACTCGCGGCACAGGTGCACGGCGAAGCCGGCGAACTCGCGCTTAAAGTACACGAGCTTGGTGCCGCCGTCGGGCAGCAGCACGCGCGACTCCTCGTTGACCTCGAGCCCGCGCTCGGCAAACCACTTCTCCGCCGCATCGATGTCGTTGACGGCAAAGCCGATGTGGCCCTTGGCGCCACGACCGTTCTGCTTCATGATCTCGATCAGCGAATCATTGAAGTACGAAACCGGGGTCTCGATGACGGGCAGGCCCATCATCGTCGAGAACAGCTCCGCGATCTCCAGGGCGTCTGCCGGGTCGGTGGCGTTAATGCCCACATGGGCAACGCGCATACCAAAGAGCTCTACCGGGTTGGCGTTCTGCTCACTCATGCAGTCAGCGCCTACTGAGCCATAACGTCGAGAACGGCCTTCTCGGCGGCAACGCGGTTCATGCCGGTCATGAAGGGCACGCCGCTCACGTACGGGCAGGTGAGGCCCTCGGGGGCAACGGTGGTGGCAATCAGCAGGTCGGCGCCCTCGTCGCAAGCGTCTTTGGCCTCGGAGATGGCGCACTGCACAATCTCATACTTGCCGGCATAACCGTTGGCGTCGAGCATGGTGGCGACCTTCTGGGCAACGAGCGTGGAAGTGGCAGCGCCAGCACCGCAAGCCAAAACGATCTTCTTCATAGGTAATATCTCCCTTCATGGTTTACTTTAGGTAAGTGTACCGCAGCGAGCGATGGCACTCAGCCTCGATGAGCTTTTATGCCAGTTTGCTTGCTCGCTGCGTATAATACATCTAGTACGTGTTGTCATACCGCTCGCTTTATGAGCGACTAAGGACCCTAATATGCCCGATTCCCGCACACTCTGGACCGCCGTCGTTATCATCTGTATCGCCGTGTCGGTATTCTTTAGCGTCAAAAAACGCACCACGTTTAAACGCCTGCAGCAGCTTATGGCTGCCAAGCAGTGGGACGAGTTCGATCGTTTGCTCGACAGCAAACTCACCAGCATGCTGTACCCGCGCTACAACCGTGACTACCTACGCCTGAACTCCTATCTGCTGCGCGAGGACCACGAGCGCGCCAGCGAGATGTTCGACCTGCTGCTGGGGCTCAACCTCCCCAAGATGCAGCGCGTCGACCTGGTGATCAAAGCCTTTAACTACTATGTTGGCCAGGAGGACCGCAAAAAGTCCAAAGAGCTGTTGCACGAGATCAAGGGCTTTGAGGGCGGTCAGGCCGAGGCAGTTGCGCACGAGTGTCAGCTGATGTACGACACGATGATCCTCAAGCGCCACAACGACATTCCCGAGCTGGAGCGCATGCTCGAGGACGTCGGCGACGACCCGGTCAAGCGCTGCCGCTTGGAGTACCTGTTGGCCCTACAGTACAAGAACAAAGGCGACGAGGCCAAGTTTGCCGAGTACTTGGAAAAGTCGGGCCGGCACTCGATGGCCGTCAACGCGTAACGGACGGCTTGTGCTAGACTTCTAGTCTCACGGGGGCGTGGCGGAATTGGCATACGCAGGAGACTTAAAATCTCTCGCCGCAAGGATTGTGGGTTCGAGTCCCACCGCCCCTACCATATGGAGCTTTCGAGCCCGTGTCCCCAAGGGATGCGGGCTCGTTTCTTTTAGATGCCGGTGGGGCTCGAACCCGCGGGGGGGCGAGCGTCAAGCGGACGCGCAGCGTCCGCAGCGAGCCGGCGAGGGCGCCGGCAGGCGTCCGAAGCCGGTGCGGATTTGCGCAGAAAATACGCAGACGTCCCACCGCCCCTACCATTTGGTTTTTACGGGCCCGCGTCCCCCGGGGATGCGGGCCCGTTTCTTTTGGACGCCGGCGGGGCTCTAAGTTGCGGCGGAATAGATCCTGTTTATACCGTTTACCAGCTTATTTAGGAACTATTTCACCGCAACTCAGAGGAAGACGGTTAAAGAGCACTCAGGCTCGGGGTCCAGGCGATGGTGGGAGTCGCGCCGTCGAGAACCTCGTTGATGGTGGCGGCCATGCCGGCGAGCAGGCTGTTCTCGCTTACGGTGAGCGTCTTGTAGCCGCCGGCTCGCATGAGCTCGCGAATTACCACGGCACCTGCCAAGATCACGCCCGCGCGCTTGGGCTGCACGCCTGGCAACGCGGCAATGCCTGCGACATCCAGCGCAGACATGCGCTCAATAGCGGCCGAAACCTGATCCAGCGAAAGCTCGCGCAGGTGCACAAAGCTCGAATCGTACGGCTCCAGCTCGTGGATCAGAGCCACCAGCGTAGTCACCGTGCCGCCCACTGCGACCAAGCGTTCGGCGCGCTCAAAGTCGCTGGGCAGGCCTTCAAAATAGGCGGCGAACTGCTCACCTGCCCACGCGGCAGCGGCAGCAAGCTCGCCGTCCGCAGGCGGCAGCGCCGAGAAGAACCGCTCCGTCACGCGGCGACAACCGATGTCCAGCGAACGCGTGCCCTCCAGCGCATAGACCCCACGCTCCGGCGCATAGACGCCCGTCGCGAGCTCCGTGGATCCGCCGCCCGAATCGGCAACAATGATGCGCTCGCCGGCAAAGTCGTGCGCCACGCCAAAAAACGTCAGGCGCGCCTCGACCTCGCCCGGAATCACCTGTGGCTCAAGCCCCAGATCGCGCAGGCCGTCCAGCAGCAGCGCGGCATTGGACGCATCGCGCGCGGCGCTCGTGCACGTGGTGCAGATGCACGCGGCCCCAAAGGCACGGGCCTCATCCACAAACATGCGACACGCAGCGAGCACACGCTCGACAGCCGCCTCGCAAAAGCGACCCGTCGCGTCCACACCCTCGCCCAGGTCGGTAATCTCGGTATGCTTGGACGATCCCACGATCGCCCCGCCCTCGACCTGGGCCAACACCAGTCGCGACGACACCGTTCCCAGATCGATCGCCGCCACCTTATATCGTTTGCAATCTGCCATTGCGGGTTCCCCTCCGGGCGCTACTCGCCGTTGGACACGACCGTCTGGCCCTCGACACCGTTAAACCCAAACAGCATGTCGAGCGCCTGGATATACCACGGGGCGTCCTTACCGACTTCTTCGATTTCCTTGGCAACTTCGCTGGCCTTCTTGGCGTTCGACGACTTCTTGCTCGAAGACGAATCCGAATCGTCGTCCAGGCCCTGCACTTCAATCCTCTTCTCGCCTGGCATCACCAGGCCCAAGTCCTCGGATGCCGCGTCCTTGATACCCTCCTCCGAGAGCAGCTTGTCGACGCTTTTTTGCAGCTCATCATTGTATTGCTGACGAATCTCGACCTGCTTGGCCAAGATATCGCTCGAACGCTTTGCCACGTACAGATCGCGCACGGGGAAATACAGGCTCACGAGCACCAGAGCAACGACGATGCCGATGAATAGCCCTCGCTGAGGACCATGGGTAAAGTCGTAGATCGCCTTGACCACCGCGTTGTCGTTGGCGTAGTGCATAAAGTCCGAGCCCGAAAAACGGTTCGAGGGCCTGCTCGACCTGTCGTGCGTCTGGGCCGAGGGACGCGACGCATGCGACGAACGTGCCGGGCGCACTGGTCCATCTGTCGAAGTATTCACTTGAGCATTGGGGCGCGAGGTACTTGTCGGGCGTTGCATGGAGCGGTCGGCGCCGGCGTAGGCGGACCCACCGAGCTGCACCGTGCGCGCACGGCGAGGCGACGGCTCACGCGAACCGGCGGAATAGTACCTGTTGTCGTAAATCTGATCCATGTGCGCCTTGTGCGGTTGAGGTTTGTTTGCGCTAAGTATTCTAGTTATAGCACGAGCGCGCGCACCGCCTTCGCCAGCCTTTGCTCGACATAAAAAAGGCGCTGAGCCGTATGGCCCAGCGCCCAATGGTGCTCAACCGCGCCCGGCTGGAGCAAGGCGAATCCGAGTCTTCCCCGCCCCCGCGACCTCCGCGTGCCTAGCGAATGTTGTAGAACGCGGCCTTGCCGGCGTAGCGCGCGCTGCCCTCGAGCTCGTCCTCGATGCGGATGAGCTGGTTGTACTTGGCGATACGGTCGCTGCGGCACGGGGCGCCCGACTTGATCTGGCCGGCGTTGACGCCCACGACCAGGTCGGCGATCGTGGAGTCCTCGGTCTCGCCGGAACGGTGGCTCACGATGCAGGCGTAGCCGGCCTCCTTGGCGGTCTCGATGGCCTCGAGCGACTCGGTGAGCGTGCCGATCTGGTTGACCTTGACCAGGATCGCGTTGGCGGCGCCCAGCTCAATGCCCTTCTTGAGGCGCTCGGTGTTGGTGACGAACAGGTCGTCGCCCACCAGCTGCACCTTGTTACCAATGCGACGGGTGAGCTCGACCCAGCCGTCCCAGTCCTCCTCGGCCATGCCGTCCTCGATGGAGATGATGGGATAGGTGTCAACGAGCTTCTCCCAGTAATCGACCATCTGGGCGCTCGTATACTCAACGCCCTCGCCCTTGAGCTCGTACATGCCGGTCTCGGCGTTGTAGAACTCGGTCGAGGCCGGGTCCATGGCGTACATGAAGTCAACGCCGGGCTTAAAGCCGGCCTTCTCCACGGCCTTGGTGATGTACTCGAACGGCTCGGCATTGGTCTTGAGGTTGGGGGCAAAGCCGCCCTCGTCGCCCACGCCGCCGCCCAGGCCGGCCTCGTGCAGCACGCCCTTGAGGGTGTGGTAGACCTCGGCGCACCAACGCAGGCCCTCGACAAAGCTCGGGGCGCCCACCGGCATGATCATAAACTCCTGGAAGTCGACGTTATTGTCGGCATGCACGCCGCCGTTGAGGATGTTCATCATGGGCGTGGGCAGCAGATGAGCGTTGACGCCGCCCAGGTACTGGCACAGCGACAGGCCAGCCGACTCGGCAGCGGCGCGGGCAACGGCCAGCGACACGCCCAGGATGGCGTTGGCACCGAGCTTGGTCTTGTTGGGGGTGCCGTCCGCGGCAATCAGCGCGGCATCGACGGCGCGCTGGTCGAAGGCATCGAGGCCCACGACGGCGTTAGCGCACTCGTTGTTGACGTGCTCGACGGCCTGCGAGACGCCCTTGCCCAGGTAGCGGCCCTTGTCGCCATCGCGCAGCTCGCAGGCCTCAAAGGCGCCGGTCGAAGCGCCCGAAGGCACCATCGCGCGACCGAAGCTGCCGTCCTCGAGCACGACCTCGACCTCGACGGTGGGATTGCCGCGGCTGTCGAGCACCTCGCGACCGTAGACGTCCAAAATATCGCTCATGTTGTCTCCCTCTCACTTGGAAACGTAGTGGATGCAAGCGACCGGCTGACCGTGCACCGTCGGTGCGTCTCCGTAAGTTAGCCATGTCGCACTTTTTGCATTATGCCCTAAGTTAGCCGAAGGATACACTTGATTTTCGAAAAATTTAGCGGGAACGATGAGGCGTGTCAGCCCGTCGTTCCCGCAGTCTTACTCCTCCGCCTTTGCGGCATCCCACAGGTCGTTGAGTTGAGCGGTTGAGCAGGCGGCGAGGTCATCGCCCGCCTCGTGCACGGCGGCCTCCATCGCAGCCCAGCGACGGCGGAACTTGGCCGTGCTGGCACGCAGGGCGCTCTCGGCGTCGATTCCCTCCTTGCGCGCAACGTTGACCAGGGCAAAGAGCAGGTCGCCAAACTCCATCTCGCGCTCGGGCGTTCCGGGGGCCTCGGCCTCAAACTCGGCACGCTCCTCGGCGACCTCATCCCACACATCCTGGACCGTCTCCCATTCAAAGCCCACGGCAGCCGCCTTGCGCGACACCTTCTGCGCCTGCATCAGCGCCGGCAGATGCGTGGGCACGCCGTCGAGCAGGCCCTCGGGCGCAGCCTCGCCTGCTGCCACGGCCTTGTCCTTGGCAGCCCTCTCGGCAAGCTTGACCTCGTCCCAAATCTTGAGTACCTCGTCGGAACTGTCGGCATCTACATCGCCAAACACGTGCGGATGACGGCGGATGAGCTTGGCATCGATATCGCGCGCCACGTCGGCCAGCGTAAACTCGCCGGCGTCAGCAGCAATCTGCGCATGCAGAACGACCTGCATGAGCACGTCACCCAGCTCCTCGCGCAGGTGAACCGCGTCGTCCGCCTCGATGCAGTCGAGCGCCTCGTAGGCCTCCTCGATCATGTTCTTGCCAATGCTGCAGTGCGTCTGCTCACGGTCCCACGGGCAGCCATCGGGCTGACGCAGACGCCAGATGGTCTGCACCAGATGCTGCAGCTCGGTCGACGCGTCTACCAGCGTGGACAGATCGCGCGAGCCCTCGGCATTTTGCTGAGCCATGTGCTGCGCCATGGTTATTCCTCCTCCAGGATCACGTGGCGGAACGCACCACCCTCGTAGATGCCGTAGCTGTGCGTGCCGTCCTTGGGGATGCTCACGCTGCCGGGATTGAAGAGCCACAGACCCGGGTGCGCCTCACTTGCCTCGTTGACCTTGATGTGCGTGTGGCCGTAGACGAGCGCGGAGCCCTCGGGCAGCGCGGGCGCGTGGTCGACGCTGTTGTGCATGCCGGCGCCAAAGACATGGCCGTGCGTCAGGAACAGCTCGCGGCCGGTCTCGTCGAACAGCGTGGCGTAGTCGGCCATGACGGGGAAGTCAAGCACCATCTGGTCGACCTCGGCATCGCAGTTGCCGCGCACCGCGATGATGCGGTCGGCCAGGGCGTTGAGCAGCGGAATCACACGCTTGGGGGCATAGTCGCGCGGCAGGTCGTTGCGCGGGCCGTGATAGAGCAGGTCGCCCAGCAGCACGATGCGGTCGGGCTGCTCGGACTCGATGGCGGCGCAAAGGCGCTCGGTCCAGTATGCCGAGCCATGGATGTCAGAGGCGATGAGGTATTTCATGGGAAGTCCTTTCGGAGTGGAGTTGATGGGGGCTGAATACGGGGTCCGGCGGATGCGGAGCCCATCTACCGTGTTACTCGAATCGCAGCGCCGCGCTCTGAGCCGCCTGCATCACGCGTTGGAGCGGTACGCCATGTACGCGGGCAAGACGGGCGCAATCCTCGTACTCGGGCGCGGCGCGCTCGCTGCCGTCGGGCAGGGTGGCCACCTTGACGGACACCTCGCCCCAAGGCGTCGCCACCTGCTCAAAGCGACGTGGCAAGCAAACGCGCTCCATCACCTGGCGACGAATGCCGTTGGTCGTGGTTTCCAAAAAGATGATCGTCTGCAGACGGTCGATGTCCTCGTGGGCGCAGATTACCTGCAGCTGCCAGCCGGGGCGACCTTTTTTGCAGTAGAGAGGCAACCAATGCACCTCGCGGGCGCCGGCCTTGCGCAGACTATCGGCAGCATAAGCAAGCACCTCGGGCGACGCATCGTCGATGTCGCACTCCAGCTTGACAATGGTTTCGGGCGCATCGATTTCGCGTGACAGCGGGGATGTGCTATCGCATGGCATACGGTCCGGCTCCTTTCCGCATGGGCTCGTTTTGTTCACTCAAACGCTAGCACATCGGACGTGGCACAGGCGTGACTTTCGTCCGTCGCCGCCCTCGCCCCTATCCAAACATGTACATCAGCCTCCAAACATGTCATTTTTTGCAGCTTTTGGAGGCTGATGTACATGTTTTGAGAGCAAGCGAGGCCGCACCGGCGCCGCGCAGCCTTTCCAATCGATTTCGAGCTCCGGCGTGCGCGGCGTGTTGAGAGCTGCGCCATTACAATGGAGCGGATTCGCCAAATGCAAAGGAGTCGCCATGCCCACCTGCCCGCTGGTCGATTGCCACACCCACACTTCGTTTTCGGATGGCCATGCCTCGTTTGAGGACAACGTTCGCGCCGCTGCTGCGGCCGGCTGCCGCGCTATGGTCTCGACCGACCATCTCACCCTGCCCGCCAGCATGGACGCCAACTGCGAAGTGCAAGTTGTCGAGGGCGACCTGACGGCACATCGCCTGGCCTTTGAGGACGCCCGCAAGCTCGCCGCGCAGATCGCGCCGGAGCTCGAGCTTGTCTATGGCTTTGAATGCGACTGGTACGAAGGTTGCGAGCCTTTGGTTGAGCGCTGGTCCGCGGGTGCCATAGTGCGCTTGGGCAGCGTGCATTGGATTGGCAACCCAGGCGATATCATGGCCGGCGCCGCGGGCACGGCGGGAACGGAAAACGTCGCTCGTCCCGATACACCCGATTCGCGCTGCGGTTGGATCGACGACGACACCAACCTGCACGT
>URFE01000046.1:0-13340 GCA_900546965.1 uncultured Collinsella sp. | reverse complement strand
GCATGATCTCGCCGGGGGCAAACGGGTTGACGATGACGCCGATTTTTAGGCCGCCGATACAGGCGATAAGCGCGGCGAGGACCTGTCCGGCCAGCTTTTGCTTGGGCTTGAGCTGGAAGACGTCGTCGATAGCGCCGGTCGCAAAGATGACGGTAAAGGAGAGCGCCAGCATGGGATAGCTAATGTGAAGGCGCGGGTGCGGCACCAAAACGGGCGGCCAGCCTAGGTGCCAGGTGCCTAGGATTTGCACAGTGCAGGCGACGACCAGGCCCAAAAACACCGCCGCTCCGCCCAAACGTGGGATGGGCCTGGTGTTGATGCGGCGCTTAGAAGGATAGTCGACGGCATCGAGCTTAATTGCCAAGCGCTTGACCAGGGGCACCGCGAGGAAGGTCGTGATAAAGGCCGCCGCTGCCACGCATAGGTACGGTATGTAGCTCGGGGATGAAGCCATGAATCTAAAAACCGCCAAGCGTCGAAGGAAAAGGTCAAAGGTTGCTACGCGGAAATGGCATAGCTGTCCCATGATACTCGACCGAGGGGGGTGCGGAGGTTTGCATCGTGCGATTATCACGCGCATACCAGATATTGGAATGTTGTCGATGGCTTGTCGGGATGCCGGCGGGGATCCATATGGACTGTATGGTGATTTTCGGCAAAAGAAAACCACCCCCCACGTTACGAAAATGAACCCACCTAAAACAGGTGGGTGCCCTCATCGACTGTTCCAGCGTCCTTAACAACGAAGGATACCTGTACTAGGCACGACTGTGTGGGCTCCCTAAATAAACGCGACGGTTCACCCAGTTGCTCCGCGGGGGGCGGAATACCTACATCATAAAGCGGCACTTTATCGATTCCAGTCTTGACATTACAAAAATCGTGTCGGACGATTACGGCGCCTTAGGGACGGAGCCGTCTACCCGGTCTGGCCCTTTACGTTTGAGCTGCTGAATCGTTGTTTTGGAGCATGTTTTTATGCCGACGTCGTTGACCGAACTTTTTTCGCCCGCCTGCCATTTGTGTCCGCGCCGTTGCGGTGCGGCGCGCGATGAGGGCGCGCACGGCGTCTGCGGTGCTAACGACACGCTCAAGGTGGCCCGCGCCGCGCTTCATATGTGGGAGGAGCCGCCTATCTCGGGCGAGGCCGGTTCGGGCACGATCTTCTTTAGCGGTTGCTCGCTTAAATGTATCTACTGCCAGAACCACGAGATCTCGACCGGCAATTTTGGCCTTGAGATTTCGCCTGAGCGCCTGGTCGAAATTATGCTGGAACTGCAGGACCAGGGTGCCAACAACATCAATTTGGTGACGGCGACGCACTATGCGCACCTGTTGCCTGCCGTGATTGCCGCGGCACGGGCGCGCGGACTGGTTATCCCGATCGTCTACAACACGAGTGGTTACGAGCGCGCGAGTGCCGTGGCGGCGCTGGGCGACCTGGTCGATGTGTGGCTTACCGACTTTAAATATGCCAATGCCGGGCTTGCGCAGTCGCTCTCTCATATAAAGGACTACCCACGTGTGGCCGTGTCAGGCCTGGCTCAGATGGCGCGCGAGATCGAGCGCCGCGGGGGAGAGTTGGTGGATGAGGGCGGGCTCATGAAGCGCGGCATCATCGTGCGCCACCTGGTGCTTCCGGGGCATGCGGACGATTCGTGTCGCGTACTGGACCTAGTGTGGCAGACGGTGGGCGACGTGCCGATCTCGGTCATGAACCAATACACGCCCAATGCCCTCATGCGCGAGCAGGGTGGCGATCTGGCGCGCGCCGTGACGCGCGAGGAGTACGAGCGGGTGCTCGACCATGCCGACGACCTTGGCTTTACGACGATGTTCTGGCAAGAGGGCGGCGCGGTAGACGAGAGCTTCACCCCGGCCTTCGACACCACCGGTGTTCTCACCAGTGCAAAGTAATGCGTTCGTCGATGAATTTTCTGGGACGGGGATAAAAAATCATCGAGAGCATCGCCTGTTCGAAAAGTTGCCAAAATAGCCGCGCCCCAAAAAGACTGGTTATTGGGCGTTGACAGTTGGCGAGCCGTAGGTAAAATATCGACTTGTCCTGGGGACGTAGCTCAGTTGGGAGAGCGCTGCCGTCGCATGGCAGAGGCCGAGGGTTCGACTCCCTTCGTCTCCACCCTTGGATTTGATAAGCCGCTGACATTGTGTCGGCGGCTTTTTTTAAAAGAAAGGGCTATACCATGGCCGAGCTTGAGTCCCAACCACTGTCTGCCGAGGAGCGCGCCGAGTTGGAGGAGCTCCGCGCCGAGAAGGCTCGTCGCGAGGCCCAGGAAGAGGCCCGTCGCGAGCGCGAGGAGCTGGCTGCCCTGCGTGCCGAGCGTATGAAGGCCGAGGAGGCCGCCGCGAACGCCGTATCCGCATCGGTGCCCGCGCCCGCACCCAAGCCCGCTGCTGCGAAGCCTGCACCTGCCGCGCCCAAACCTCAGCCTAAAAAGGCCGCTCGTCCCAAGTCCGTCGATTCCAAGCCGAGCCGTGACGAGATGACGTTTGCCCAGCGCATGGTTACCTCCAAGGAGCCCGCGGCCGAGGGCGAGATTCCCGGTATGGCGCCGGCTCAAAAAATCATCATTGTCCTTGCCCTCATCGCGTTTGTCATCTTTATGGGCTACACGATCCTGACCAGCATGGGCCTGCTCTAACCGATTTGCATCGGGCGTCATGTCCGCATGCTCTGCTCTCGTCCAACCCTCAAATTCTGCACCACACATCCGAAAGGTCGCCCCATGGCTTTGACCGACATCTCTCATCCCACCGACATCGCAATGCTCACCGATCTGTACGAGCTCACTATGGCCCAGGGCCTGTGGGAGAGCGGCAAGGCCAATGAGCAGGGTTGTTTTACCGCGTTTTACCGCGACCATCCCTTTGGCAGCGCCTATGCCGTCATGTGCGGCACCGCCGAGCTGCCCGAGCTGGTCGAGAATCTGCGCTTTACGCCCGAGGACATCGACTACCTCGCCTCGCTCCAGGCCCCTGCCGGCGGTGCGATGTTCAAGTCTGGATTCCTCGACTACCTGCGCGATTTTCGTGCGCATGTAAACATCGACGCCGTGCCCGAGGGCGAGCTCGTCTTTCCGCGCGAGCCCATGGTGCGCGTCACCGGCCCCGCGCTGGAGTGCCAGCTGCTCGAGACGGCGCTGCTCAACATCGTCGGGTTCCAGACGCTTGTCGCTACCAAGACGGCGCGCGTGGTGCTCGCCGCCGACGGTCGCCCTGTGGCGGAGTTTGGCCTGCGCCGAGCCCAGGGTCCCGATGGCGGCCTGGCCGTCGCGCGCGCGAGCTACGTCGCCGGCTGCTCCTCTACGTCCAATGTGCTCGCCGGCCGCCGCTACGGTATTCCCGTCTTTGGCACGCATGCGCACAGCTGGGTGATGAGCTTCGATTCCGAGCTCGAGGCCTTCCGTGCCTTTGCCAAATCGAGCCCCAAGAACTGCACGCTGCTCATCGACACCTATGACGTGCGCGAGGGCTGTGAACATGCCATTACGGTTGCCAAGGAGATGGAAGCGGTGGGCGAGCGCTTGTCGGCCATTCGCATTGACTCCGGCGACCTCGCCAAGCTCTCCAAGTATGTTCGCGGCCGTTTTGATGCCGAGGGCCTGCCCTATGTGGGGATCTCGGTTTCTAACGATCTGGATGAGTACACGATTCAGTCGCTGCTCGACCAGGGCGCGCCCATCGACAGTTTTGGCGTGGGTACCAAGCTCGCGACCTGCTATGACCAGCCGGCGCTGGGTGGCGTGTACAAGCTTTCCGCCCGCCGTGCGAGCGAGACAGATCCATGGACGCCGGTGGTCAAGCTCTCCGAGCAGCCCTACAAGCGCACGATCCCGGGTGTGCAACGCGTGCGCCGTTATTGCGACGGCTTTGGCGGCCCAGTCTGCGACATGATCTACGACGAGGACCATCTGGCGGGGGAGGGCGCCGCGCGCGGCAATACCCTCGTGGCCGTGAATGATGCCGCCCTGGTGACCGACGTGTCCGAACTTGAGTATCGCGAGCTGCTGGTGCCGATCGTGCGCGATGGCAGTGCGGTGGCTCCGCGTGAGAGCATCCAGGACGCGCGCGAGCGCTGTGCTTGGGCGCTCGATCATCTGGACGCAGCTTTCAAGCGCTTCCTGTACCCGCAGACCTATGTGGTGGGCATGGAGCAGGGCCTGGCTCAGGTGCGCGACGAGCTCGTGCGCAAGAACATGGCCGCGGCTTCGGCCTTCCCCTGGGCAAAATGATCCGAAGGGGACGGAGGAAAACGGATCATTTTCGTCCGTCCCGCACCGGGTGCCCCGGCTGCTCCAGCTCGCCCGCCTGCTCAACACTCGATTGGTTTGACGTATGACGACTTCTTATAAAACGATGGTGGTAAAGATCGGTTCGTCCACGGTGGTGGGTGCCGATGGCAAGGTCAACCGCGCCTTTATCGGCGGACTTGCCGATCAGGCCGCAGCGCTGCGCAAGCTCGGCTGGCGTCTGGTCGTGGTGAGCTCGGGCGCTATCGCCTGTGGCTATCCCGTGCTGGGCTTCGACCGTAAGCCGGTCGGCGACCTGCCGAGCCTGCAGGCCTGCGCTTCGGCCGGCCAGTGCATCATCTCGTCGGCCTACGACGAGGAGTTTCATGCGCGCGACCTGCTCACCTCGCTCGTGCTGCTCACGCGTCACGACACGGCGCGCCGTACGTCCTACCTGCACGCGCGCGACGCCCTGCTGCGCCTGGTGGAGCTTGGCGTGGTGCCGGTCGTCAACGAGAACGATACCGTTACTGTCGATGAGATCAAGTTTGGCGACAACGACACGCTGGCGGCGCTCGTGAGCTGCCTGGTTTCTGCCGATCTGTGCGTGACGCTTTCGGACATCGACGGCCTCTACACCGCCAATCCGCATGAGGATCCGACGGCCGAGTTTGTCCCGGTCGTGCATAAGATCGATGCCAAGATCATTGCCTCGGCGGGTGATTCTTCGACCTCGGTGGGTACGGGCGGCATGATCACCAAGATTCGCGCGAGCCGCATCCTGATGACGGCGGGCATTCAGAGCGTGATTTGCTCGGGCGAGGAGCCCGATGCGCTCGTGCGCCTAGCCCGCGGCGAGAGCGTGGGCACGCTGTTCGATCCGCCGGCGGAGCGTCTGGACATCGCACCCCGCAAGTTGTGGATCGCGCTGGGCGACAAGGCCCACGGCTCGGTGACGGTTGATGACGGTGCTGCGAAGGCGCTGGTCAGCCGTGGCTCTTCCCTGCTTGCGGTGGGTATTCGCGAGGTCGATGGCCAGTTTGCCGAGGGCGATGTGCTCGATGTGTGCGATCCGAGCGGTATGGTCGTCGCCCGCGGTATCGCCGAGGCCGATTCGGACGTGCTGGAGCTTGCAGCCGGCCGCCGCCAGGACCAGATCGCCAGCAACCGCCTGCTCGCTAACCTGGCCGAGAAGCCGGCGATACACAGGGATAACTTGATCGTATTTGCATAAAGAAAGACAGCGCTGCGGATCGTTTCCTGCAGCGCTGTCTTTCTCGTGCCGGCACTTGGGGACGTTCCTTATGTGCCGGCACTTTGGGACACTCCTTAGCTAGAAGATCCGGCGCAGGTCTCCGCGGTTGAGCGCTTCGTCGAAGAGGTGCTTGAACACCACGCTGCCGTGCAGGCCGTCGTGCTCGAACTCGTTGGTCACCCAGGCATGCGAGTTGCCCACGCGGCTGAGCGTATCGAGCTGCATGCCCGAATCGACGTACATATCGTCGAAATACACCGCGGCCTGGAGTGGCACCTCGTTGCAGGCTAGGCGCTGCGGGTCGTAGATCTTGTCCCAGCTGGTGTCTTCCATCAGCAGGTCCATGGCGGGCTTAAACGGCATAAGCTCGGGCATCTGCTCAAACATCCACGGGAACATGGCCTCGCCGGTAAACATGAGCGGGCGCGCGAGTGTGTCGAACTCGGCACGATGGGCCTTCTCCTCTGCTGCGGCCCAGCGAATGGGCATGGTGTCGCCGTCGGCGTAGATAAACTCCTGCAGCGTCCAGTACAGCGGGTTTGTACGCGTGTTGGTGCGCTCGAAGGCGCGCATCAAAAAGCTGTCGGATACCGAGGAGCCGCAGCTAAGCGTACCGTCGCCAGTAACAAACGCGTGATCGATAATCCAATGCATGCGCTCAATGCTCGGCTTCATGCCAAAGTCGCTGCCCATGAGCTGTAGGCGCTCGACCGTCATCGGCGAGCCGTCGGGCAGCGCGGGCTTCTGCTTCTCAAGCGCATCGGCCAGGGCTGCCACGCGCTCGACGTCGGCGGGGTAGCGGTCATAATACTGCTGCGTCTTGGCGGCCATGCGCGGGAAGGTGTGCGCGTAGACCTCGCTTGCGCTCGCCGGCACGTGGGGGATTCCGCCGCAGGTAAAGCTCGCCGCCACGCCCTCGGGGAAGAGCGACAGGTAGCTCAGCGTCAAAAAACCGCCGTAGCTTTGGCCGAGCGTGACCCACGGCTTGCCTCCAAAGCCCACTAGGCGCAGGTACTCAAAATCGCGCACGATGGAGCTGGCGAGGTGGCGCTTGAGGTAGTCCGCCTGCGAGTGTGCTGTATCGGCGCCGGCGGCCGTTGCGCGATCACCCAGTGCCTTGATCGTGCGTCCGTCCACGCAGCTACTGCGTCCGGTGCCGCGCTGGTCGGGAAGGACCACGCGGAAGTGCTTGACGGCCTCCTCGATCCAGCCGTCGCTTGTGGGCGACAGCGGACGCGGGCTCTCGCCGCCGGGGCCGCCCTGCAAAAACAGGAGCAGTGGCAGATCGTCGTTGATGCGGTCGGGCGCGCAAACCACGCGGTAGAAGAGCTTGATGCTCTCGGGCGCGCCGGCGATGGGTGCCGGCATAGCGCCGCGGCGCATGGTGCTGCCGACGGCCAGGAGCATCGGCTCCAGGCCGCGCCAGTCAAGGGGGACGTCGATACTGTGGTCCTCGACGTAAAGGCCGGGGACGTGGTACGAAGCGATGAGGGCCATGTGAGTCTTCCGTTCGTTGCGGTGTTTCGGGTTGACCAATTCTACCGCCGCGGGCGGGGTCATGCGCAAATCGGCTACCATGGTTGCAAACTTCTAGGAGAAAGGGCCGCCCATGTCGGTCGATATAGCCACGTATGTCCACGATCTTGCCGTTGCCGCCAAGGCAGCGTCGGCCTCGCTTGCCACGGCGAGCGATGAGCAGCGTCAGGAGGCCGTGCGCGCCATGGCCGCAGCACTGCGCAACGGTGTCGACTCCATCGTCGCCGCCAACGAGCTCGACATGTCCGCCGCGCGCGATGCGGGTACCACGGCCGGACTGCTCGATCGCCTGCTGCTGACGCCTGAGCGCGTCGAGGGCATGGCCGCCGGCCTGGAAAAGCTCGCCGAGCTGCCCGATCCCGTGGGCCGCGTGCTCGACCACCGCGTGCTTGCAAGCGGCGTGGACCTGACCCGTGTGAGTGTGCCGCTGGGCCTGGTCGCTATGGTCTACGAGGCGCGCCCCAACGTGACGGCCGACGCCGCGGGCATCTGCATCCGCACCGGCAACGCCTGCATTCTGCGCGGCGGCTCGCTGGCCTATCACTCGTGTGCCATGATCGCCGAGCTGCTGGCCGATGCGCTCGAGGCCAAGGGCTTCCCGCGCGAGGCCGTGTCGATGATCGAGTCTACCGATCGCGAGGCAACCGGCGAGCTCATGAAGCTCCGCGGCATCGTCGACGTACTCATTCCACGTGGCGGTGCAGGCCTGATCCAGCGCTGCGTGCGCGAGTCGCTTGTGCCGGTGATTGAGACGGGCACGGGCAACTGCCACATCTACGTGCATGAATCCGCCGACTTTGATAAGGCGCTCAACATTATCGTTAATGCCAAGACCCAGCGCGTAGGCGTGTGCAATGCCGCCGAGTCGCTGCTGGTCGACCATGCTGTGGCCGATGCGTTTTTGCCTGCGGTCGTTGCCGTGCTGCACGATCACGGCGTGCTCATTCACGGCGACGAGGCAACCTGCGCCGCATGCGCCGATGCCGGGCTTGCCGAGGGTGATGACTACGTCGCCGCGACTGAGGAGGACTGGGGTCGCGAGTACCTGGCGCTCGAGATGAGCGTGAAGGTCGTGGCAAGCGAGGACGAGGCCATCGCACACATCAACCGCTACGGCACGATGCACTCCGAGGCCATCGTTGCCGAGGACACGGACGCTTGCGAGCGCTTCCTGGATGCGGTCGATGCCTCGGCCGTGTACGCCAACGCCAGCACGCGCTTCACTGACGGCGGCGAGTTTGGCCTGGGCGCCGAGATCGGTATCTCGACCCAAAAGCTCCACGCCCGCGGCCCCTTTGCCGCCGAGGCCCTCACCACCTACAAATACAAGCTCCGCGGCACCGGCCAGGTCCGCCCCTAACGACCGCGCAAGAAAAACCGCCACAAAGGTGCCTGTCCCCTTTGTGGCGGT
This sequence comes from uncultured Collinsella sp., assembly GCA_900546965.1. Taxonomy (GTDB): domain Bacteria; phylum Actinomycetota; class Coriobacteriia; order Coriobacteriales; family Coriobacteriaceae; genus Collinsella. The sequence continues at coordinate 4,888 of URFE01000046.1, read as the reverse complement.
TTAAGGTGGCGTGGGCGGTTAGGCCTGGAAGGTGTCGCGGTCGGGGGCGAAGGACTGCATGGCCGCGATGGTGCGGTCAAAGAGCTCGGGGAGTTCCCAGCCGAGCATCTCGGCGCCCTGCGAAATCACGTCGCGCGAGCAGCCGGCGGCAAAGCGCTTGTCCTTGAACTTCTTCTTGAGCGACTTGGTCGTAAAGTCCATAACGCTCTTGCTCGGGCGCATGATGACGGCGGCGCCGATCAGGCCGGTGAGCTCATCGCAGGCAAACAGGATCTTTTCCATCTGCAGCTCGGGCTTGGGCAGCGAGGTGTTGAAGTCGGACGTGTGCGTCTGGATGGCGCGAATGAGCTCGGGAGACGCACCTTCGCCCTCAAGAATCTCGGCAGCATAGATGGTATGGTTCATGGGGTCGTCCTCATGCTCCTCCCAATCCAGGTCGTGCAGCAGACCGACGATGCCCCAAAACTCCTCGTTCTCGGGGTCGAACTCGCGCGCAAAGTAGCGCATAGTGCCCTCGACCGTCTCGCCATGGGTGATGTGGAACGGGTCCTTGTTGTGCTCGTTGAGCAGTTCGAACGCGCGGTCGCGGGTGATTCCGGCGGTAAGCGGCTCTGCCATAGGAGACTCCTTGTGCTCGTGGGTATCGATAAGAATGAATACTACTAGAACAAGAAAACCACCACAAAGGTGCCTGTCCCCTTTGTGGTGGTTTTGGCGCGGTTGGGTTAGTTGAGGGCGGCTTGGGCTAGGCGGGCTTCAGCGTCCTCCTCGGTGACGCCCAAGGCCACAGCGAACTCCTCGATGGAGCGGCGTTTGGCTTCCTTGAGTACGCGCATGTAGTAGGAGCTGGGCTTTTTATCAGCTTCCTCGGCCTGGCGAATGCGGTGCATCATGGTCTTTGCCACGCGGACCGTCTCGGGTGCGCCCAGCTTGAGCTGCTGTTTAAAGTGCGTCTCCTCAAGTGAGCTGTTGCGCTCGGTAAAGGTGTCGCACTCCAGCTCGTCATAGTGGCTCAGCAGGTGCTCGGCATCTTGCTGAGAGATGGCGGCGTGCAAACGGTCGGCCTGCGCCACGGGGTACATGAGGATCGTCTGCGCACGTCCCTGCTTGGTCTCGAGCAGCAGCATGGGCTGCGGTGTGTCGTCCCTAAAACCGACGACGGTGCAGACTCCCTGACCCGGATGAATGACGTGTTGACCGATTGAGAACATGCTACCTCCAACTTATACGAATTTACGTATGTCTAGAATACCACGCTGACGTGCGCAAACCATCACTTTATGCAGGAAAAGCACACAACTCCGATAGGTAAGAGTATTCGATAAAAGACGCAGCTCATTCATACCTTTATGCATTTTCAACGCGTGCATAATTTGCAGGCAGACTGGCATCTTTGAGTGACTCCATACAAGCTGTAGTCAATTTTGTGCATATGCAATATCTATTAGCTTTACCCTGCGACAGTAGCTACTGCTTGTGATAGAGTGCTACAAACTCTGGCTTTTGCCCTACGAGTGACCAAGAGCTCGGGGGCTTTAACACAAGGAGGACCTATGCCCGAGAAGATTGAAGAGCTGGTACGCGCTGCGCTTGCTGCGGCCCAGGAGGCCGGCGACCTTTCCGCATTTGAACTTGACGATTGCGCCATCGAGCGACCGGCTGACACTTCTCATGGCGAGTGGACCTCCACCATGGCTCTGAAGTCCGCCAAGCTGGCTCACTGTGCCCCGCGCAAGATCGCCGAGGCCATCGTTGCCCATATGCCCGAGGACCCCGCGATCGAGAAGGTCGAGATCGCAGGCCCCGGCTTCATCAACTTTTACCTCTCCGTTGCCGTCAAGAATGCCATCTTTGGCGAGGCTCGCGAGAAGGGCATGGACTTCGCTAAGTCCAACGTCGGTGGTGGCTTGAAGACCCAGGTCGAGTTCGTCTCCGCCAACCCCGTCGGCCCCATGCACATTGGCCACGGCCGCTGGGCCGCTCTGGGCGACTCGCTCTGCCGCGTCATGGACCACGCCGGTTACGACATCCAGCGTGAGTTCTACATCAACGACCACGGCTCTCAGATGAACACCTTCGGCAACTCCATCAGCACGCGCTATATGCAGCTTGCCGACATCATCGCCAAGCAGGGCGTTGATATCGACGAGGCTCACAAGCTGCTGATCGCCGACCGCGACGCCTTTGTTGCCGACGAGAACGACGAGCACCCCGAGACCCATCCGTATCAGGACAACTTTGCCGAGACTCTGGGCAAGGACTCCTACGGCGGCGACTACATCATCGACGAGGCTGCCGAGTTCTGGCGCACCGACGGCGACAAGTGGGTCAACGCCGATCCGCAGGAGCGCATGGAGAGCTTCCGCGAGCGCGGCTACGTGAAGATGGTCGACAACATGCGCGACCTTTGCCACGCCGTTAACTGCGACTTCGATCGTTGGTTCTCCGAGCGCTCCCTGTACGTGAAGGACACCGAGGGCGAGACCGCCGGCACCTCCGCCGTCGACCGCGCTTTTGAGAAGCTCGACAAGATGGGCTACCTCTACACCAAGGACGGCGCCCTGTGGTTCCGCTCCACCGACCTGGGCGATGACAAGGACCGCGTCCTGATCAAGTCCGACGGCGAGTACACCTACTTCGCCTCCGACGTTGCCTATCACTGGGATAAGTTCCAGCGCGTCGACCACGTCATCGACATCTGGGGCGCCGACCACCACGGCTACATCGAGCGCGTCCGCTGCGTCTGCGACGCTCTTGGCTATCCCGGCAAGTTTGAGGTTCTGCTGGGCCAGCTCGTCAATCTGCTGCGCAACGGCAAGCCCGTCCGTATGTCCAAGCGCAAGGGCACCATGGTGACCCTGCAGGAGCTCGTCGACGAGGTCGGCTCCGACGCCGCTCGCTACACGCTCATCTCCAAGAGCTCCAACCAGATGGTCGACTTCGATATCGAGGCCGTCAAGAAGCGCGACAACTCCAACCCGGTGTACTACGTGCAGTACGCTCACGCTCGCGTGTGCTCCATCCTGCGTCGTGCCGCAGACGTTACCGCCGAGCAGGCCGCTGAGATGGGCATGAAGGCCGTCGCCGCCAAGGCCATCGGTGAGAACGTCGATTACTCTCTGCTGACCGACCCGACCGAGCTCGCCCTTTCGCGTAAGCTCAACGAGCTCACCGACCTCATCGCCAGCTGCGCTCGCGATCGTGCCCCGTTCCGCCTGACTCACTTTGCCGAGGAGCTCGCCGGCGACTTCCACAGCTTCTACGCCGCCTGCCAGGTTCTGCCGAGCGAGGGCCGTCCCGTCGACCCCGAGCTCTCGCGCGCCCGTCTGGCCGCCTGCGACGCTGTCCGCGTGACGCTCGCCCTGGTGCTCACCCTTGTTGGCGTGACTGCTCCCGAGCAGATGTAATCATCGAGTCATTTGACCGTATAGACTTGGTTTAACTAAGCCTTGAAAGCCCGATCTCCCACGGAGGTCGGGCTTTTTGCAAACGCCGACGTATTGACGAATTTGGAACTGCTGGAAATACGAAACTATGCCGGTTTACTACGATGAAATGAGAAATTCCAACTACGCCGGCTTTTCGCAAAAAAGTGCAAGGCATCTACCTGCGGTTTTAGTTCAACAAGTTTCGGAGTGATCGCGGTTGAGCGATTCATCGTAGTAAACCGCCACAGTTTTGGCGGAGGCAGTCAGATTTGTGGGTGTTAAACCAAAGATTGTCCCTTTTGACTAGTCGTTTAAGAACGTCCTCAATGACTAAGTTGCAGGTGGTTGCGGTTGTGTTACACTAACGCTGCGTATATGACGCAAATATCTCGATACAGATCAATGATGTCCGTCGGTATTTGACGGAGCTAGACTGTTTAGCCGCCCTGAAGGTTTATGCAGGGAGCATGTGATCACAGGGCTTGAAAAGAAAGTTGAGCAAACACTGTGTCTGATCAACAGCAAGAAAACGAAATAACGACGACGCAAGCCGCTCCCGCTGCACCGGTTGCGTTGGACCAGGTCGCGGCGCCCGCGCAAGCCCCGGCTCCTGAGACGCCTAAGGCTGCTTCGACGCCTACGCCTTCAGCGGCTGAGAAGGCCGTGCCTGCAACTGGTGAGGAGGCTGCTCCGGCAAAGCCCAAGCGTACGCGCCGCACGGCCAAGTCTGCTGCTGACGGCGAGGAGGTCACCAAGCCCAAGCGCCGTACCACGCGCACGACGCGCGTCAAGCGCACCGTTGCAGCTGACTCCTCGGAGCCGATTTCCGATGAGGTCGCGCAGGCGCGTGCGTTGGCGCAGATTAGCGAGGCTCAGGTGGTGCGCGCCCGCCGTCGTGCTGCCGAGCGCGAGGCCGCGGCTCTGACCGAGCTTGCAGCTCCGTCTGCGCCCGAGACACCTGCCGCCGACCAGCCGACCGAGAAGCCGGCACCGCGCACACGCCGTCGCACGGCTGCTAAGGCCGAGCAGGTTGCCGATCAGGTAACCCTCGAGCTCACCGAGGCTTCGGTTCGTTCCGCGGCAGGGGAGGGCGCATCGCCTGCTGAGTCCGCTGCGCCTGTCGAGGCCAGCGAAGTTCCCGTTGTCGATCCGGCTTTGCGCCCGCACCGTCGCGGTCGCAAGCCCAAGGCCTTCGTCGAGGCAGAGAAGGCCGCAGCCGCAGCTGCAGCCGCTCGGGATGCTGCGGCGACCGCCGAGTCTGCAACCGCTGCCGATGCACCCGTCCAGGATGCTACGACTTCCGAGGCCGCTCCCGCCGATGTCGAGCCCGCCGACGTCCGTCCCGGTCGCAGCCATCGTACTGCTGCTAAGCGCACGTCCAAGGCCAAGGCTGCCAAGAAGGGTGCGTCCGCTGTCTCTTATACACATCTCCGAGCCCACGAGACATCTCAGGATCTCGT
>URFE01000045.1:0-13372 GCA_900546965.1 uncultured Collinsella sp. | reverse complement strand
TGTGCAATCGCAAGAAGATGATGGGGCGGAATGTCAATCCTGGTCTAACAGAGCCTTAAAAAATGCAGGGATATGCTGGAAACATGTGCGCCACAATCCTGTATCACAATAAGTTGCAACAGATGTGCCTCACGAAGGGATCCTCTATGACCGAGCTCCAAGAACTCCGTCGCTATCGCCGCGATCTCCATCGCATTCCGGAGCTCGATTTCGATCTTCCGCAAACCATTGCCTATATCGAGGGCGTGCTGGCACCGCTCGCTTGCGAGGTGACCCATCCGTGCCCCAGCTGCGTCTGTGCTTTCTTCGACGCCGGTGTTGATGCCGCGCATGCCACGGCGATTCGCGCCGATATGGATGCGCTGCCCATAGCGGAGGCGACGGGAGCGACCTTTGCCTCAACCCATCCCGGCAAGATGCACGCTTGCGGACATGACGGACACATGGCCATGGCGCTTGCCGCCGCGACGTATGTTGACCGTACGATTCGCGAGCAGCCGGGCGCCATTAGGCGCAACGTTCTCTTTGTGTTCCAGCCGGCCGAGGAAACGACCGGTGGTGCCAAGACGGTATGCGAGAGTGGTGTGTTCGAGCGCTATGGGGCCGACCGCATTTTTGGCTTCCATGTGTGGCCCGATCTGCCTGCCGGCACGTTGGCGAGTTGTTCCGGTCCGCTGCTGGCGCGTTCGAGCGAGACGCATATCCATATTCACGGGACGAGCATCCATATCGCTAAGACCTATGGCGTTCCGGTCGAGGAGTCGCACGATGCGGCGCTGGCGGCTGCCAGGTTCTTGGTTGCCGAGCGCGAACTGATGGATGAGCTGGGTGCCGATGAGCCCTGTATCGGTAAGTTTGGTCTGCTGCAGGCCGGTACCGTCTGCAACGCGGTGGCGGGGGAGGCCCATGTTGCCGGCAGCCTGCGTGTGTTTACGGACGACATGTTCGACCGTGCGCGTGAGGGTGTGCGCCGCGTGCTTGATGAGGCATGCGCCGCAACGGGCTGCACATATGACCTTGATTTTGCCGAGGGTTATCCGCCGGTCGACAACGACCCCGAGCTGTTTGCCAACATCATGCCTGCCTTGCCCGAGCTGCAACTTGTGGACGAGCCGCTGCTGATCGCCGAGGATTTCGCGTTCTATCAGCGCCATCTGCCGGGCGTGTTCTTCTTGCTGGGCACGGGCGTGCCGGAGGGCCAAGACAACCCGAGTGATTCGGATGGCTGCCCCGCCTATGCCACAAGCGCTCTGCATACCGATAGCATGCTCTTTGACGAGGAAATCCTACTCAAAGGTCTCGATGTCTATAAACGATTGCTTGTGATGGAGTGACGATGGAACGACGCCGACAGTCTGCCGTATATAGTCCGGGTGGATGCGGGTGCGGTTTGCTGCTGCTTCCGGTTATTGCTGTGAGCATTGGCGTGATGTTTGCGCTTGCCGGGCTTGCCGCGGCGGCGCTCGTGCTGTTTGTCACTGCCATCGGCGTGACGATTTGGCTCTGCCGCAATCGCGAGCAACGCCGTGCCGACGGTAAAACCAATGTCGGCTGGGTCGTCTTTCTGATCATTGCGTACCTGCTGAGTGCCAGCTACCTTGTTTTCTTTGTCCTGTTGATGATCAGTGCCTTTACCGGGGAATCCGTCACGGTGGGTTGATGCACTGCCAGCAGACGGTCGCGCGCAGTGCGTTTGCTCGGCGTTTGGATAACTGCATTGGTCGTTTACCGCAGCCTTAGCTCTCAGCTAATGAATTCAAGTTCAATCCTTCCTACGATGTGCTGTGTACCGGCACGGTAGCCGGATCGTAGGAAGGATGAATAATGGCAAAAGAGGGAAAGAAGCCAATCGGCAAGATTGTCCTAGGCATCATCGTGGTGCTGGTTATTGTCGGTGCCGTGGGCTCTATGGGCGGCAACTCAACCGATTCGTCTGCGAGCGATTCGGCAAAACCTGCCGAGACGACACGGCAGGCTGAGGAGCAAAAAGAACCGCAAGAACCGTATACCATTGCTGACGAGGCTGAAGACACTTCCAATCAGTTTACCTATAAGATCACGGGCACCCTGACCAATAACACGGACAAGGAAAAGAGCTACATTCAGATTGAATATGTTCTGTATGATGCCGATGGCAACCAGGTTGGAACGGCTCTTGCAAACACCAATCATCTGAAGGCGGGCGGCTCCTGGAAGTTCGAGGCGCTGGGTACGGTGTCTCCCGACCAGGTTGCTAGCTGGGAGCGTTCGGACGTAAGCGGTTTCTAGCATGTTGCATGCACTGGGGGAGGTGAGGTCGTATGCCCGATAAAAAGCTGACCGAGGAGTTGCTCAATGAGCTTCTCGATGCGCCAAACATCGATGGCTATATCAGGGAGCACGACTTTGCCGCCCCGTCGCTTTCGGACTACCTGAAGCAGCTACTGCAGGAAAAGGGCTTGGAGCGCTCGCGCGTGGTTCGTATGGCCGATCTCAATGAGACCTTTGGCTATCAGATCTTTACCGGTGCACGTCATCCGAGTCGCAATAAGGTGCTGCAAATTGCCTTTGCGATGGCGCTGACGCTCAAAGAGACCAACCGTGCGCTGACGGCTGCCGGGGTAAGCGTCCTTAACTGTAAGGACCGCCGCGATGCGATTATCATCTTTTGCATCGATCGCGGGTGCAGTCTCCAAAAGGTCAACGAGGAACTGTATCGCTTTGGCGAGGAGACGGTGAGTTAGCGGCTGATATCTGAGCCGGTAGAGCTGTCGAACAACGATGCAAACGAACGGGGCGCGGATGCCATGGGGTGTCTGCGCCCTGCGCTATGATGGAGCCTATGGATACTCAGACCCCAACATATTCCGATGACGAGCTGACCGCAGCGCTTGCCGAGCACCTGGCGTCGCTCGATCGCGACGACAGCTATCGCGTGGAGCGAGTACTTAAGCGCTCGTCCGTTGAAGCAACCGAGCTCGTGTACTTTGAAGGAACCGGCGGTGGTTCGCTCGGCCCCTTTGTCCGTAAACGTATCGATGCTTCGGCTCAAATCGGCGGGGCATACGAGCGCCTGTTTGCCGCTCAGCGGGCAGGCAGGCGTTTTGAGCACCTGCCCAGAATCGTCGATTGTCGTCGTGTGGGCGACGAGCTCAACGTGGTTATGGAATACATCGAAGGGGAGACACTCGGGGCGCTGGTGGACCGTCTGGGAGCCACCCCCGATTATGCACGTGAATTGTATCCTGTCCTTTGCGACGCCGTGGGCGAGCTCCATGCCGGTTTTGCAATGGCGGGGGAGGCTTCGGCGCCGGTGATCCATCGCGACCTCAAGCCGTCGAATATCATCGTGACAGGTGCCAACTATACGCCTGATGATGGCCTGACATTTTCATCGCTGGTGATTATCGACTTGGGGATCGCGCGCGTATGGCGCGATGGCGCCGATGCCGACACCGTCAAGTTTGGCACGCGACCCTATGCGCCGCCCGAGCAGTATGGGTTTGGGCAGACGAGTGTGCGCAGCGACGTCTACGCGCTTGGCGCCCTGTTGTTCTTCTGCTTGACGGGAGTCGACCCTAAACCAGGGCTCGACATGCGCGAGCAATGCGAGGCGCGCGGCATTCCCACTCCACTTACCGATGCCGTCTGCATGTCGATGGCGCTCGACCCGGCCAAACGTTTTGCGAGTGCGGAAGCGTTGGGACGGGCGACGCGCGCGGCATACGATCTGAGTCGCCCCGTGCGGCCTCCTGCGCCTGTCCGTACTCCGGCCTCGGAGACGGCGTTGACGCCCCAAGGACTCCAGAACCCCGCAGGGCTTCCTAGGCCTGCCACCTCCGCTGCATGCGGTCTGCTCTCTCGCGTTCCGGAGTCTCTGGGGCGCATTTGGAATACGCTCGTCTGCTTCTCGCTGCTTGTGTTCTTTGCCGGAAGTCACTTTGCCGTCTTTCACCCCACGGGAGCAAATCAAAGCTACCCGACGTGGCTTCTCATAATCGAGTATTTTTTCTTTGTCGATGGCCTTATGGTGCTTATGCATTTTGCGCTGTTCGACAAGCGTCGTCTTCGTCGGCGATTCGCACTGCTCGACAGCTATCGCGGCAAGAAACTCGCGAAACTCTGGCTCAAGGCATTGAGTGTGCTGCTCCTATGCATGATTGTCATAGTCGCGGTTGCCAATGCGACCGGCGTCGTCGATACCTCCGCTACCTAAAAGAAAAAGGACCCCATTGGGGCCCTTTGCAGTTGCACTTAGATGCGGTTCATCTGAGCGGCGACTTTGTTGTACCAGTCCTGCCACGTGGGCGGGCAGTACTTTTTGGCCGCTGCCGGGGTAAGGGTGGAGCCGTAGTTGGCGCCCAGATAGGCAACGTGAGCGGAGATGCCCTCGCTCCAGCTGCCAAAGCTGCGCCAACCGCCGCCACGTGCACTCCAGCCCCAGGCGTTGTAAGAATTGGCGCAATAAGCACCCTTGGTGCTCTCGATGCAGGCGATGGCGGGGGACCAACGGGGGTCGACACCGGTATTCCAAGCGGCGACGGCAAAGTTATAGCCCTGGCCTGCCATGGGGGAGCCGGCGAGATAATTGTCGATGCGGCCTGTCCACTCATTAATGAACGAATCGTAATCGGAGCTACCAGTATTGGAGCTGTTCACCGTGGTGTCGATGGTGGTGTTGGTGTTGGTGGCCTGGCTGCTGGAATTGCTGCCGCTTACGCCCTCGCCCGAGAGCTTCTCGGCGGCAGCGGCCTTATCGGCCTCAAGCTTGGCAAGCTCGGCGGCATTTTCCTGCTCGGCTTTTGCCTGTGCCTCGCTGCGGAGCTGCTGGGCCTGTGCCAGCGCATCCTCGGCGTTTTTCTGCTCTGCCTCAAGCTGAGACTTGGCCTGCTGGAGCTCAGCCTTGTTCTGCTCGAGTTCGGTTTGCATGTTATTGAGCTGTTCGATCTCGTCGACGCTCGAGCTCGTGATCTGGTTGGTGTATTTGCAGGTCGTGATGAACTCACCCAGGCTCTGTGCGTTGACCAGGAAGCTCACGATGGGATTGGTGCCCTTCTGATACTTGTACAGATCGCGCATGGCGGAGCTTGCCTTGGCCTGCTGCTCGGGAAGCTTGGCCTCGATTTCCTCGATGCTTGCCTCATTGGAGTCAATCTTCTTTTGCAGGTCATCGAGTTTGGTGCGGGCGTCGTTGTAGGCGCTCGTGGCGGCTTCGATCTTCTGCTGGGCTGCGGAAAGCTGGTCCTGCGTTGCCTGCGAGGCGGCATACGCCGCAACGGGGGAGAGCATCGGCGTGGCCGTCAGCGCAACGGCGAGCACGGCGCTCGTGATGATACGAGCCGGCTTCGACGCAATGAGCGCTGCGGTGCGATGGTTCGAATGCTGCATCCAGTCCCTCTGCAATCAATCGTAGGTTATGGTTCGAATGGTATTCTACTACTGCTTTCGACCTCAACTTGAACCTTAAAGGTTCCAAAGGGTCAAGTTGAACTTGAGGCTTTGGCTTTGACCTGCAGTTATGATGAATTGTTGAGAAACCATAGAGTTCAACTTTAACGTTACAGAGCTCTGTTTGAGAGGAGTTTTGGGCTGTAAAAGCCATCTCAACGTGGGGTTTTATAACTACAGCGTGCCCTTCTGGCGAGCCTGCTCAATCTCTTCGAGGGCCTCGGCGGGGGTGAACGAACAGGTGCCGTCGCCGAGTTTGATTACCTGGATATCGTCGCCGGCGTAGACCTCTCCGCCCTTTAGTACCACGCCAAAAACGCCCTCGTGGGGAAAGATGCAGTCGCCGGCGAGATAGTAGATGGCACAGCGTGTGTGGCAGACCTTGCCGATTTGGCTGATTTCGACAAGCACCTCGCTGCCAAGCTTGAGCTGTGTGCCCAAGGGGAGCGAGAGCAGGTTGATGCCCCGGGTTGTGAAGTTCTCGCCAAAGTCGCCCTCGTGCACATCGAGCCCGCGCGCCTGCGCCGTCTGGATAGACTCTGCAGCTAAAAAGGAAACCTGGCGGTGCCAATGCCCGGCGTGCGCATCAGAGGCGAGGCCAAATTGCTCTATAACGGTGTCGTGCCCGTCGGCGACGGGTGACTTACGCGTGCCTTTGTGCTTCGACGTGTTGATTGAGACGATGCGGGCGGGCCCGTTGTAAGCATCGTTTGCGGTGCGTAGGGGAGCTGCCGTTTGTGCGCGTTCCGCCAGCTCGTGCTTCGCGGCATTGAGGATGGGATTATCGGTCGGATGGTCTTGGGGCACGTGCGCGCATTTCGCTCGAGGATGTCAATACACTGAATCCTACAACAATGGTAGGTTCATTGCCCATTGTCATACAACGGTGAGCGCCGTCTTCGTGCTGGCCTTCGTGCTGGACGATTACGTCGATTGCCATAGATACGGTGGAGCTTTGGGCGCCGGCGGCTTGGCACGCTAGAATAAATCAGTTGCGCAAAGACCGCCCGTTGTGTGGGCAGTTCATGATAGGAAGTTTCCATGGCATTGCAGTTTACAGAGCGCGAGTTCATCCCCGTGCTGCTCGGTGGCGACATCAACGCCTACTCGGTGGCGCGCGCCTTCTACGAGGAGTACCAGGTCAAGAGTCTGGTCTTTGGCAAGTACCAGACGGGCCCTGCGTACCGCAGCCAGATTATCGACTACACGCCCAACGTGGATATCGATACCATGCCCGTGATGCTCAAAACCGTCAACGGCATTGCCCGAGCGCATGCCGACAAGACGATTGTCCTTGTGGGCTGTGGCGATAACTATGTTGCCCTCGTGGCTCAGGCCAAGGATGCCCATGAGTTGGCGGATAACATCGTCGCGCCTTACGCTCCCTATAGCATGCTTGAACAGTGTCAGAAGAAGGAGATCTTCTACGAGCTGTGCGAGAAGCATGGCGTGCCCTATCCGCACACGTTTACCTTTACCAAGGCGATGCTCAATGCCCAGGGTGAGGCGCCTGCCGAAGTGCTCGACCAGATCGATTTTCCTTACCCGATGATTCTGAAGCCTTCCGACGGCATCATGTGGTGGCAGCATGAGTTCGAGGGCCAGAAGAAGGCCTATGAGATTGCCGACCGCGCCGAGCTGGAACAGGTCATTCGCGATTCGTATGCCAGCGGCTACACCGACGATCTGATCTTGCAGGATCGCGTGCCCGGCAACGACGAGTACATGCGCGTGCTCACTAGCTATTCCGACCGCAACGGCAAGGTGCGCATGATGTGCCTGGGCCATGTGCTGCTCGAGGAGCATCAGCCCCACGGTGTCGGCAACCATGCCTGTATCATTACCGAGCCCAACGACGAGCTCATGGGCGGCGTGCGCAAGTTGCTCGAGGACCTTCACTTTGTGGGCTATTCCAACTTTGACGTTAAGTACGACGAGCGCGACGGCTCGTTTAAGTTCTTCGATTTCAACACGCGCCAGGGCCGCAGCAACTACTACGTTACCAACAGCGGCTTTAACGTTGCCAAGTATGTGGTGGACGAGTATGTGTTCAACCGTCCGTTTGAGCCGGAGTTTGTGACGGCGCAGGACGAGGCCCTGTGGATGGTCGTCCCCATGGGCGTCGTCGACAAGTACGTCAAGGATCCCGAGCTGCGCGCTAAGGTGCATCGCCTGGACAAGGAAGGTAAGGGCGCCGACCCTTCGTTTATGAAGGGCGACTTTGTCTTTAACCGCTGGCTGCGCATGTGGCACACCAAGCTGCGCCACTTTAAGCTGTTCAAGACGTATTACAAGTAGATGAGTGCGGCGCCCGTCCGGTTTGCATCGGGCGGGCGCGGGTATGATACGCGCAATTGCGCAAGCGTCACCAAGGAGGCGGCGATGGAAAAGCTGGGAGTTATCGGCGGCATGGGCGCCGAGGCCACGTCGTATTACTACGACCAGGTGGTGCGTCATACGGCTGCTGCCTGCGATCAGGAACATATCGACATGGTGGTGCTCTCCAAGTCGACCATGCCCGACCGCACGCTGGCCATTAAGACCGGCGAGCATGCCAAGCTGCTGGCGACCATGAAAGAGTGTGCCCAGGCACTCGAGTCGCTGGGCTGTGCGCACATTGCCATTCCCTGCAACACGTCGCACTACTTCTACGACCAGATCCAGTCGTTTACCACAGTGCCGATTATCCACATGCCGCGTGAGTCGGTGCGCTATGCTCTGGCCGGTGCGGTGATGGGGGAGTGCGAGTTCGATCCCAACCTGAGTATGCCGGCCGAGCCGGTGCACAAGATTGGCATCATGGGCACCGACGGAACCGTGGGCGCGGGCGTCTACGGTCGCGAATGTAAGGCTGCGGGTGTTGAGGTTGTCTATCCCAGCGAGAAACGTCAGAACGATGTGATGTCGCTTATCTACGATGATGTGAAGGCCGGACGCGAGCCCGATATGGATAAGTTCGACCGCGTGATGTGGGAGTTCGCCCGTAGCGGCTGCGACCGCGTCATTCTGGCCTGCACCGAGCTATCGGTGCTGCAGAAGTACCGAGAGATGCCCGAGATCACCCTCGACGCCATGGACGTCCTGGTGCGTGAATCCATCATCCGCAGCGGCGCCCCCTACCGCCTCTAGCTTCCGACCTGTCAAAAAGGGACAGGTTAATTTTGGTAGGTTTTATCTTGTGAAACAGTAAAGGCCTCGGCTCGTTTGGTGCGAGCCGAGGCCTTTTGCGTTGGGCGGTTGCTGTCAGTGGTGAACTAGAACAGGAAGCCGATGGCGATGAGGGCGATGCTGACGATGAGCACGGCGATGTCCAGGCCTTTGATGGGGTAGCGCTTGTACGAGCTGGCGCGCGTACGCAGGTAGAAGCCGCGCTGTTCTGCCGCCAAGGCTGTGGCATCGGTCTTGCCCACGCTCGAGATGAGCAGCGGCACGCACAGTGGCAGCATGAGCTTAAGCTTCTTGATGGGGTTCTTGGTGTCGTACTCGACGCCGCGTGCGGTCTGCGCCTCCATGATGGCGTTCATCTCCTGACCAAACACCGGCACAAAGCGCAACGCCGTGGTAAAGGTGAAGGCATAGCGATACGGCACGTGCAGCACCTCGACGCAGGCGTTGGCAAGGTCGTTGAGCTTGGTCACCATGAGCATGAGGATGAGTGGTAACGCCACACCCAGCAGGCGCAGGCAGGCCTTCGATCCTGTGATGAGGCCCGTGTCGGTGATAAAGCCCCACACCACGTTGCCATCGCGCATAAAGGCCAGCTGGAGCACCAGCATGATAAGCGCGAGCGGAATCAGCAACTTGAGCAGCGAGAACAGACGGTCGACGACGCCGGCATAGGCACCCAGTGCAAGGGTGAGTGCCAAAAAGCCCAGCAGCGCCACGTAGGTGTCGGACAAGAAGATGCCGACGATGATGGCGGCGGCGAGGCCCAGTTTGACGACGGGATTCAGGCGATGCAACAGCGTATCGCCCGGCATGTAGTCGATGACGTTAACCACGGTGGACCATCTCCTTGGTAATTCGAACGACATCGGTGACCTCGCTCACCTGCGCAAAAGCGGGCGAGACGGAAGATGCCAGACGGCGCGAGAGTTCAATAACCTGGGGAGGCTCCACGTAGGCACGCCGCATGAGATCGATGTTCGAGAATAGCTCGTGCGTGCGACCGCGGTCGAGGATGCGACCGTCGGCCATTACCACAATGCGCTCGGCAAAATCCGAGACGACTTCCATATCGTGGCAGACCATGATTACGGCGCAGCCGCGCTCGGCCATGGTGCGCACTGTTTCCATGACGGTCATGCACTCGCGGTAATCAAGGCCGCTCGTGGGCTCGTCGAGCACCACGATTTTGGGCTCTACGACCACGACGGAGGCGAGTGCCACCATCTGGCGCTGACCGCGCGAGAGCGAGAAAGGCGCCTCGTCGGCCGGCAGGCCAAAGCGGTCGATGACGAGTTGAGCACGACGCAGCGCCTCGGCACGGTCGATGCCGGCAAGCTCCAGGCCAAAGGCGACCTCGTCGAGCACGGTATCCTTGCAGATCTGGCGGTCGGGGTTTTGGAAGAGCGTTGCGACCTCGCGGGCGATACGGCTCGTGGGGACCGCGGCAGTATCCAGGCCCGTAACGCGCACGCTGCCCGAGGCGGGCTTAAGCAGGCCCGTGAGCAGCTTGGTGAGCGTGGTCTTGCCGGCACCGTTCTGGCCGACGATGCCCACGAGCTCGCCAGGATAGAGCGTCAGGCTAAGGTCGTGTACGGCGGCGCCGCCATTGGGATAGGCAAACTCAACATGGTCGAAGGTGAGTACGGGTTCGGCGTCCTTGGCATGAGGACGCAACGACGGTGCATGCGGGGAACCGGTGGGCGCCTGGGCTTCGATAGCCGCGTGTGCGGGGTCGACGATGCCCGAAATCAGGCGCTCAGCCTCATCGACATTCAAGCAGGGGGTACCGCTTACCAGGCCATCGGCCTCGAGGCTATTGAAGATTCGCGTGACGCGAGGGCAGTCGACGCCGATGGCACGGAGCTCGTCGGTATGCGCGAAGACCTCGTGTGGCTCGCCCTGCAGCGCAATTTCGCCATGGTTGAGCACGAACACGCGGTTGCAGTACTCCGAGAGCAGAGCGACCTTTTGCTCAACGACGACGATGGTGATTCCAAGTACGCGGTTTGCCTCACGCAGCGTCTCGAAGACCAATGTGGAGCTGGCGGGGTCGAGTGCCGCGGTGGGCTCGTCGAGAACCAAGACGCGCGGACGCATGGCGAGGATGGCGGCGATGGCTACCTTTTGCTTCTGTCCGCCCGAGAGGGTTGCGATCTCGCGGTCGCGCAGGTCGCTGATGCCGACGGTCTCGAGCGTTTCGCTCACGCGCTGCTCGATCAGGTCGTGGGGAACGCCAAAGTTCTCGAGGCCAAAGAGCATCTCGTCCTCGACGACCGAGGCGACCATCTGCGTGTCGATATCCTGCAGCACGCTGCCGACGATCTGTGACACGTCGGTCAGCGAGACCTCGCAGGTGTCATGGCCGTCAACCATGACGGACCCAAAGAACGCGCCAGTGTAGTGGTGGGGCACGGCACCTGACAGGCAGGCGGCAAGCGTGGACTTGCCGGCGCCCGAGGGCCCGATGATGCCGATGAAATCTCCCTTGTTCACGCTGAGCGAGATGTGGCTGAGCGCCTGCTCGGTCTGCGTGCCATAGGAGAACGAGACATCGTCGACGTTGATGATCGTTTCCATGGATACCTTTCATAGTCATTGGGGACGTTCTTAAATGACCAGTCGTTTAAGAACGTCCCCAAGAGCTAGTCGTTTGGGACAGTCTTTGGTGGTGAAGCACGGAGACGGCTTTACGAGGGGCCCCAGGTTGGCGCAAGAAAGAGGAGCGAAGCGTACTTAGGTACGCGAGCGACGAATGAACGCCAAGATGGGGTGGCTCGTAAAGCCGAGCGGGTTAGTTGAGCCTAAGAGCCTTCTGGATGGGCAGGTAGAGGGCGCCGACCAGAATGGCGTTAAAGACGGCGGTCATGGCGACGACGGGCAGCATGGCGGCGGCGAGCTCGCCGACCACGCCGAGCATGGCCATCTTGATGACCATGAAGATGACGCCGGAGACAAAGGTGGTCAGGAAGGTTGCAACAATGGCGATGGCGGGCTTGACCTGACCGTTCTTGCCGGCGGCGTTGACGATGCCGGCCATGAGCATGGCGGCGATGCCCTCGGCGGCAAAATCGACGAACGGCGAAGTGGTGGTGATCTGGATCACGGCAGCCGAGATGAGGCCAATAACGAGCGCCTGACCGATGTTGGGGCGAACGACCAGAATGGTGAGGCAGAAGGCCGAGATGATGAACTCGGGGCTGATCATGCCGCCCGAGATGCCCGAGATGGCCTTGCCGACGGTGAAGTTGAGGATGAAGCCGGCGGCGAGCAGGATGGCAAGCAGGACGAGGGCGCGGACATCGAGTTTGCCGCGGTCGGCGGTCTGGACGGTGCGGGGCTGGGTGGCGGCGGTGTTCAGAGACATGGTGAAAATCCTTTCGGAAGGGGAGTGCAAGAGAAAAGCGGAGGCGCGTGATGCGAATGCGATCGGGCTCGAGATAGAAAAAGGCCCCCGGTCGAAACCGGAGGCCTTCCAATCACCTAGAGCGCAAAAACAGGCGTGAGGGACTCACTGTCGACCGATCGTATTCGCATCACGCCACCACCAGTTGTTAAGAGACTTCATCGTGTTCTTCATGTCGGTGGCTCCTTTCGTGATGCCATGGCGCGGTCGCACCTAGTTGCTGTTGCGCTGCACTATAGCACAGCAAAGTGTGTGCGGGGAAATCTTTTTTGAAAAGATTTCAGGCGGGTTTCCCGCCGGTCAAAAGAGTGGGCTGAGCGGGCGAGAGGCTGCCATTGCTGCCTTGCCCGCTCAGCTAAGACGTTACTCCTTATTGCGACGGTAGAGGAAGTAACCGCCCGCGGAGATGACGGCAACGCCAGCGATGGCGAATGCGGCCACCATGCGGCCATCAAAACGATCGCCAGTGGTGGGCAGGCCGCCCTTGGTGTTCGTCTTGTTAGTGGTTACCGTGGTCGTGGTGTCGGACTTGCCAGGCTTCTCAGGCTTGGCAGCCGGCTGCTCGGGCTTAGCGGGCTGCTCGGGAGTGCCAGGCTGATCCGGGGTTACCGGGTCGGTGGCAAGAGCGTCCTTGGCGTAGGTGATGGACACCTTGAGGCCGTTGGTCTCGGTGTTCAGATCGCTCGGAGTGAAGGGCTGGTCGAAGTTTTCGGCCTTCTGATAGGCGCGCATCTCCTGGAGCAGTGCCTTGCACTTCTTGTAGGTGTTCTCGGTAGCAGCCTTGCCGGCCTTGTTGGCCAGGGCAGTGCGGCCCTCGGTGGTCGTCTCGGCCAGCATGGCGGCGTCGACTTCCTTGTTCTGCTCGATGAGCTCATTCTGGAGCGCATAGAGGTAGGCACGGACGCTGATGCCAAGGGTGTCAGGATTCTCAAAGCAGAGCGAGCTGATGTCCATGAGAACGTAGTTGATTGAGTTCTCGGGCTCCTCGTTGTTTACGATGTCGGTCTCTTCGCAGTGCTCGAAGGAGACGGTCTGATCGCTGAAGTACGGGCTGACCTCAGTTATCAGAGCGGAGTACAACGGGATGGCGACGGAGTACGCAGCTCGGGAGAGCATCTCCCACTGGATGGTGGCAACCTGGGGATCAAGGCCGCGACGAATCTGGAAGAGGTTGATCTCGGTGTTGCGCTCGGTGCCGATGGCGTAGGCGCCGTCGGTGTTGGCGTTAAGGCCGGGGACATTTTCGCCGCGGTTGCCAAAGGCACGAATCAGCTCAAAGGTGCTCCAGCCAGACTTGCCGGGCTTGAAGAACAAGGGCTGGATCTCGCTGACGGATGCGCCGACGCTGCCGTTGTCGTTGACGATGGTGTAATC
>URFE01000044.1:0-13401 GCA_900546965.1 uncultured Collinsella sp. | reverse complement strand
GATCCTGAGATGTCTCGTGGGCTCGGAGATGTGTATAAGAGACAGGTCTTTGAGCGCGAAGGTGACCCTGACCACGTGCTCATGACCGGCAACCCCGTACGTCGCTCGGTGATCGAGGGCGATCGCGCTCGCGGCCGCAAGGCACTTGGCGTTCCCGAGGACGCTACGCTGCTGCTCGTCTTTGGCGGTTCACTTGGCGCCCAGCACCTCAACGAGCGTGTGGCTTCGCTCAAAAACGAGCTGCTTTCGCGCAAGAACCTCTATGTGTTGCATTCGACGGGTGCCGACGGCTTTGAGGAGACCGAGCGCGCTTTGGCGCTGACGCCCGAGGAGGCGAAGCGTTACCGCGTCCAGCCTTACATCGACAACATGGGCGATATGCTGGCTGCTGCCGATTTGGTGCTCTCGCGTTCGGGCGCATCGAGCGTGGCCGAGATCGCTGCACTCGCCGTGCCTTCGGTGCTCGTGCCGTACCCGCATGCGACGGCCGACCACCAAACCACCAATGCCCGTTATCTGGTCGACGCTGGGGCCGGCGTGCTCTGCGCCGATGCCGATATCGACGGTTCTGCCTTTGCCGATGAACTGCTGCACCTGGTCGATGACGCGGCGGCGCGCGACGCCATGCGTCAGGCGGCGCGTGGTCTGGCCCAGGATAGGGCCGCCGCTCTTCTGGCGGATGCGGTAGAGGGTTTGCGTTAGTTAGACGGGATATCGTCGGTCGCCCTCGCGCTGATGCGGTAGGTGCGGTACAGTTAACGGGTTACAGGCAGTGTTTACGCAAGGAGTACACGAGCACATGGCTGATTCCCAGACTGCAACCTCCGCGCCCGAGTTTAAGAGCGCCCACTTTATCGGTATCGGCGGCGCCGGCATGAGCGGCATCGCCCTCGTTCTGCACGAGCGCGGTTATGCCGTTACCGGCTCCGACCTTAAGACGTCACGTTATATCCGCCAGCTTACCCGCGCTGGTGTGAAGGTGCATGTGGGCCATGAGGCCGCCACGATCGACGAGGTCAAGCCCGACGTGGTTGTTGTCTCCACCGCTATTCCGGAGTCCAACCCTGAACTCGTGCGCGCTCGCGAGCTTGGTATTCCCGTGTGGCCCCGTGCCAAGATGCTCTCTGCTTTGGGCCACGGCTACACCACCGTCGCTGTTGCCGGCACGCATGGCAAGACCACCACGTCTTCGATGTGCGCCACCATGCTCGACCGCATGGGTCTGGATCCGAGCTTCTTGATCGGTGGCATCGTCGAGGGCTATGACACGAACGGCAAGAACGGCTCGGGCGACTACTTTGTCGCTGAGGCCGACGAGTCCGACAGCTCCTTCCTGTTCCTGAACCCCAACGTGGTCATCGTGACCAACGTCGAGGCCGACCACCTCGATCACTACTCGGGTATCGAGGAGATCGAGGCGACTTTCGCCAAATTCATGAGCCTGGTGGGCGAGGACGGCACCGTCATCGTCTGCGGTGAGGACTCGCATCTGGTCGAGCTCGCCAAGTCGACGGGCCGTCACGTGCTTTCCTACGGCTTTGCCGAGAGCAACGACATCGTCTGCATGCACCCGGATGTCAAGGGCATCCAGAGCGATTTTATCGTTCGCTTTGAGGACGGCACTGAGCACGCTGTGGAGATCAAGAGCAATCCCGGTCGCCACAACATGCTCAACGCCACGGCGGTGCTCACCGTCGCCCATGTCCTGGGCCTTGACATCGACGCCGCCGCCAAGGCGCTCTCGAGCTTTGAGGGCGTCCGCCGTCGCTTTACCCACGTGGGCGATATCGATGGCATCACCGTGGTCGATGATTACGGCCATCACCCCACCGAGATCAAGGCGACGCTTGCTGCCGCTTCGTCGCTGGGCTACAAGCATGTCGACGTCGTGTTCCAGCCGCACCGTTATTCGCGTCTGCAGGCCCTGTGCGACGACTTTGCCGATGCATTTGCCAATGCCGATAAACTGCTGCTGATTGATGTGTTCTCGGCTGGCGAGATGCCCATTCCGGGTGTTACCTCTAAGATGCTCGCCGATACCGTGCGCGCCAAGCATCCTGGCAAGGAGGTCGTGTACTGCTCCAGCCGTCTTGAGCTCAATCAGGAGCTCGAGCAGATGGTGGGCGAGGGCGACCTGCTGCTCACTATGGGTGCTGGTGACGTTACGACCGTCGGTCCCGAGTTCATTGAGTATCTGACTGCCAAGAAAGACGCTTAAGTCTAATGGGTCTGTTTAACGCCGTCATGGCGCTCTCGGGCATGATCGACACGGATGTGATCGAGGACGAGCGCCTTGCGCGTCATACGAGCTATCGTATCGGCGGCAAGGCCGACCTCTTTGTGACGTGCCATAGCTATCATGCCCTCCGCCGCGCCGTGGCGGTGCTCGATCGCGAGCAGGTGCCGTGGGTCATCATCGGCAAGGGCTCCAATCTGCTGGTTGCCGATGGCGGTTATCGCGGCGCCGTCATTTCGCTCGGACGTGAGTTTCAGCGCACGGTTGTTGCCGATGACGGTTGTACGCTGACGGTCGGTGCGGGCGTGATGTTTGCGCGCCTGGTCAACGATGCCCTGTCGCGTAGCCTCTCGGGCCTTGAGTTTGCCGTTGGCATCCCTGGTTCGGTTGGCGGTGCGATATCTATGAATGCCGGCACACGGACCGAGTGGATTGGCTCGCTGGTTGAGGATGTCGTAACGTTTGACCCGGCATCCGGTATCAAGCATTATGCGGGGTCCGAGATCACTTGGGGCTACCGCGAATGTAGCCTTCCCCGCAATGAGATCATCCTCGAGTGCGTGCTCAAGCTTAAACCGGCGCCCAAGGCCGACATTCGCGAGCGCATGGAGCGGTACCTGACGAGGCGCAAGCGTACGCAGCCCATGGGTCGCGCATCCTGCGGGTCGGTCTTTCGCAACCCGCAGGATGCGAGTGTGGGCAAGCTTATCGAGGATTGTGGATTAAAGGGTTTTTCGATTGGCGGCGCGGAAGTTTCGCCCGTTCACGCTAATTTTATCGTTAATAACGGAACTGCCTCGGCCGATGACGTTGCCGCGGTTATCAGACATGTGCACGGAAAGGTGAGGGAGGCGTATGGCATCGAGCTCAGACCGGAAGTTAAATTCCTCGGCTTCTAGAGCATCGAAACCCACCTTCCGCCGCGCCGGAGGGCGTTCCGGCGCGCCTGCCAAACCTCAACGCAATACCGTCGCGCATTCTAAGTCTGTCGGGCATGCTCGACAGACCAGTCGTCCGGTCGTCGGCTCGCAGCTCGGTAATCGTCCGGCCGCAAAAAAGTCCTCGCGTCCCTCGGTGACTTCAAAGCCTGTTATGGGCGCCAAACCTGCCCGTCCCATGGCAACTCCTAAGCCCTCGACGGGAACTAAAGCGCCGCGTCCAGGTCGCACGCTGGGCGCATCGAAACCGCGCTCGCTGACATCGGTGCCGGCTACCGCCAAGAAGCCTTCGGGTAAAAAAAGCGTCAACCCGTTGTCTTCACTTGGGGCGATGGTAAATAAAACATCAGACGCCGCTTCTGTCGTTGCAGGCAAAGGCAAAATCGTTGGCGGCGTTCTGGCCGTCTTGGCCGTGCTCGTCGTCGTTGCCATCGTGGTGATTAACTCTGGATTGTTTACCGCCACTGATATTCAGATTCAAGGCAGCGAGCATGTGACGAAGCACGATGCTATCCAGCTGATCGATTTGCCCGAGGGAACGTCGCTTTTTAACGTCGATCCCGACCAGATTACCGAGGACCTCAAGCAGAACCCGTGGGTCTCGGGCGTAGATGTCCAGCGTCAGTTCCCGCATACGCTCATCATTACGCCGATGGAGCGCAAGGTCATTGCAATTGCCTATATCAGCTCCGATGACCTTGCCTGGGCCATCGGGGATGATGACACCTGGATCGCCCCGCTGTCGACGTCGGTCGAAGTGGATGACCAGGGCAACGTCATCACGACGGGGCAGGGCTCAAATACCCTGACCGGCATTGATGCCGCGCTGGCGCTCGCTAAGCACTATGGCGCGGTGTTGTTGACTGATGTCTCGGCGGATGTCGCTCCGGTTTCCGGCCAGGCGGTGAGCTCCAAGGCCGTTAAGGCTGGCTTGGATTATGTGCGTGGTTTTTCGAGCGAGTTCTTGGGACAAGTCAAGGATATTTCCACGCCTTCGGTCGAAGCCATCTCGGCAAACCTCAATAACGGCATTGAGGTGTCGCTGGGCGATTCGGACGATATCGTCAAGAAGGAACGCGTAGTCACCAAGTTGCTTTCGCAGGTAGAGGGCGTAACGTATATCAATGTGCGCTCTCCGGGTAACTACACATTTAGGAATGCTCCGACCTCGTAGCGCTGGTTGATGCTTTGTTGAGGGGCCATACCACGCCGTTTATCTGGTTTGTTTGGTTTTCACGGTCAATTATTTGACTGATACGTTCATAATGTGCAACCATAATACGGTTTACCTTTGCATTTACTTTCAACCTGAAGGTTAATGTGCGCAGGGGTCGACCCATGCTATGGCTATAACCTTTGTTCGGAGGACCGACATGCACGAGACAGAGATCAACAACTACCTTGCCGTCATTAAGGTGGTCGGCGTCGGCGGCGGCGGTACCAACGCGGTCAATCGAATGATCGAAGAGGGCATCCGCGGCGTCGAGTTTGTTGCCATCAACACCGATGCTCAGGCGCTCGCGATCTCTGATGCCGATATCAAGGTGCACATCGGCACCGACCTTACCCGCGGCCTGGGCGCCGGCGCCAACCCCGAGGTTGGCCGCAAGGCTGCCGATGAGTCCCGCGACGACATTGCCGAGGCGCTCGCTGGCGCCGACATGGTGTTCATCACCTGCGGCGAGGGCGGTGGCACCGGTACCGGCGCTGCTCCCATCGTTGCCGATATCGCGATGAACGAGGTCGGTGCGCTGACCGTCGCCGTCGTGACCAAGCCCTTCACCTTCGAGGGCCGCAAGCGCAAGAAGAGCGCCGAGGAGGGCATTAAGACCCTCTCCGATTGCGTCGACACCATGATCGTCATCCCTAACGATAAGCTGCTCGACATCGCCGAGAAGAAGACCACCATGCTCGAGGCCTTCGCGATTGCCGATGGCGTCCTTTCCCAGGGCACCCAGGGCATCACCGACCTCATCACCGTCCCCGGTATCATCAACCTGGACTTCGCCGATGTTAAGACCATCATGAAGCAGGCCGGTACCGCCATGATGGGTATCGGTACCTCTTCTGGGGACACCCGTGCCGTCGACGCTGCCCAGCAGGCCATCTCCAGCCCGCTGCTCGAGAGCTCCATCGATGGCGCCACGCGCGTGCTGCTCTCCATCGCCGGTTCCAAGGACCTGGGCATCCAGGAGATCAGCGACGCCGCCGACGTTGTCGCCAACGCCGTCGACCCCGAGGCCAACATCATCTTCGGTACCGTTGTCGACGAGTCCCTGGGCGATCAGGTGCGTATCACCGTCATCGCTACGGGCTTCTCCGACTCCAACGTCAACCGTCAGGACGAGCTCTTTGCTGCTCAGCAGTCTCAGAGCAAGGCCGCTGCCTCCGCTGAGCCGCAGCGCACCGCTCCTGCCACGAGCCCGGCTCAGGCTGCTCCGACCCGCAACGTCGGTGGCACCGAGCTTCCTAACTTTGGCAACGATCAGTTCGAGCTTCCCGACTTCCTGAAGCGCGGTAGCTTCTAAGTCGTTCTTTGCATTGTTGTGCACAGGGGCGTGTCCGTATGGACGCGCCCTTTTTATTTCGACTTTGTAAACTAGAACCTCCAATCTCTTTACGTTCCCTTTACGATTGCCTCCAGCGCAGCAGGTATCCTTTTAGAGAAGTATGACAGCCGTATAAACGCGGGCTGTAGCGGCGATGCCGCGGTACTTGTGTTATTAGGAGGCTTTAGTATGGCAGCACGTGCGGACAAAGTTTCGCGTGTCGACCATGATGGAGTTACGTTGGTGGAGGGCGCGACATCCGATGTTCGCTTTGCATTCACCGAGCGTGCCGGTGGCGTTTCCGAAGATGCGTACTCCTCACTCAACTTGGGCTCGCATGTTGGCGATGACCCCTTTGCTGTTCAAGAAAACCGTCGTCGTGCGCTCGAGGCTATGGGTGCCGCCGAGTGCGAGCACAACCTGCTCGTTCCCAATCAGGTCCATGGTGATCATATCGTTGCGGTGACCTCGAACGGCGCCGATGACCTTGAGGACGTTCGCGAGCAGATTGCCGAGGGCTGTGATGCCATCGTCTGCACGGCGCATAACGTGCCCGTGCTGCTCTGCTTTGCCGACTGCGTTCCCGTGGTGCTGGTGGCCCCCGGCGGATTTGCCGTGGTGCACTCCGGTTGGAAGGGCACGATTGCACGTATTTCCGCCAAGGCGTGCCAGGCGCTTTGCGATGCTGCCGGTTGCGATGCGAGCGACGTTTCCGCCTATATCGGCCCCCATATCTTGGGTGACGAATATGAAGTATCCCAGGAGCTCATGGATCGCTTTGCCGCCGAGTTCTCTTGCATCGATGCGAGTACCTCTCGCATGCTCGATCTTTCCGCTGCCATTCGCGAGGCGCTGGTAGATGTCGGTGTCGACGCGGATAATATCGTGGATACCCAGCTTTCGACTGTGCGTCAGAACGACCGCTTTTATTCCTACCGTAACGAGGACGGCACCTGTGGGCGCCATGCTGCGATCGGCGTGATGCTATGAGAAAGATCGTATCGGTCCTGAGCGCCGCTGTGCTTACGCTTACGCTGTGCGCCTGTTCTTCGGGATCTTCTACCTCTTCCATTACCGTCGCCGGCTCCACGACCTGCCTTCCTATCGCCGAGATTGCGGCCGAGGGCTTTAAGGAGGAGACCGGCATCGACGTGCTCGTTTCCGGTTTGGGTTCTTCCGCTGGCATCGAGGCCGTCAGCGCCGGCACGGCCGATATCGCCAGCTCCTCCCGTGGACTCAATGCCGACGAACTGGATCTGGGCCTGACTCCCATCGTCATTGCCCACGACGGTATTGCGGTCATCGTGAACGACGATAACCCGGTCGATAACCTCTCGACCGAGCAGCTCCGCGATATTTACGCCGGCAAGATCACCAACTGGAAAGAAGTCGGTGGCGAGGACCTGAGGATCCAGGTCATCAATCGAGATGAGGCGTCCGGCACGCGTGAGGCCTTCCGCACCATCGTGATGGACGGCACCCCGTTCGATCGCCGCTCGGCCGTTCTTTCGGGCACGGGCCAGGTGCGCGACGTGGTATCTCGTTCGCGCGGTGCCATTGGCTACATTTCGCTGGGCTTCGTCGATAGCCTCAACGCCAAGACCTCGGTCAAGGCCGTCTCGGTCAATCATGTTGAGGCGTCCGAGAAGACGGTCGCGAGTGGCGGCTATCCCATCTCGCGCGACCTTTACTTCTTTGTGAAGGGTGCGCCTTCGCAGCAGGCGCAGGATTACATCGACTATGTGACGTCCGAAAAGATGGACAAGCAGATTCGCGAGGCGGGCTTTATTCCCGTCACCAACGACGAGAAGGGGAGTGAGTAGCATGGAAGCACAGGAAAACTCCCAGACTGAGCAGAATGTTCAGACGCCCAAGAAGCGCGAGCTGGCGCTCGTATCGCACAGTACCTATATCAAGGAGAAGGCGCTGCAGTGGATCTTCTTTGCCTGCGCGTTCTTGGCGGTCGTTACCGTCATCCTGATTTTTGTCTTTACCACGTACTCGGCGCTGCCCGTCTTTACCGACATCGGTCTGGCGGACTTCTTTAGCTTTACGTGGGCGCCTTCCGAGGGCCACTACGGCATCTTGTCGCTGCTTGCCGGCTCGGGTCTGGTGACCGTCGGTGCGCTCGCCATGGGCGTGCCGCTGGGCGTGGGTACGGCCGTTTACCTGGTCGAGATTGCCAGCAAGCGCGTGCGCAAGCTCATCAGCCCCGCCGTTGACCTGCTGGCGGGCATACCCTCCATCATCTACGGCTTCTTTGGCATGATCATCATCCGCCCGTTTATCGCACAACTGACCGGCGGCCTTGGTTTTGGTGCGCTGACGGCGTGGTTTGTGCTCGCCATCATGATCGTCCCTACCATCACCACGCTCACCATCGATGCTCTCAATTCCATTCCCATGGGCATTCGCGAGGCATCGTATGCCATGGGCGCCACCAAGTGGCAGACCATCTATAAGGTCGTGCTACCTGCCGCGAAGCTGGGTATCGTTGATGCCATCGTGCTGGGTATGGGCCGTGCCATCGGCGAGACCATGGCCGTGCTCATGGTCGTAGGTAACGCCCCGGTTATTCCCGACAGCATTGCGAGCCCCATCTCGACGCTCACGAGCCAGATTGCGCTCGACATGAGCTATTCCTCGGGTCTGCACCGCTCGGCGCTGTTCGGCATGGGTGTGGTCCTGTTTATCATCTCCGCCACGCTGGTGGGCATCGTCCGTCTGATTTCCAAGAAGAAGAGGGGGTAGGCTATGTCCGATTCCGTTGACACGACGGTCGATACGACCTCGTCGCGCGAGCGCATCAAGCGTGCCCTTTCCCACGGCAAGAAGGGCCGCATCAACAAGGACCTGTCCAACAAGATCATGCTTGGCGTGTTCCGCGCCGCGGCCTATATCACCACGCTTGTGCTGGTCGCTATCATCGCCTACGTGGTTGTTAATGGCTTACCGCATATTTCGCTCGACTTTATCTTCGGTTGGCCCCAGGGCGTCAACGCCGAGGGCGGTATTTGGCCCACGATCGTCTCGACCGTCTATGTGACGGCGCTCGCCATGCTTATCTGCACGCCGATCGCTGTGCTGGCAGCCGTCTATCTGGCCGAGTACGCCAAGCAGGGCAAGGTCGTCGAGCTCATTCGCTACGCTGCTGACGCTTTGGCCTCGGTGCCCTCCATCGTTATGGGTCTGTTTGGCTACGCCTTGTTTGTCGAGGCCATGGGCTTGGGCCTTTCGATGGTCTCTGCCGCCCTGGCACTCGCGCTCTTGATGCTTCCCATCGTCATGCGCACCACCGAAGAGGCCATTCGCGCCGTTCCGC
This sequence comes from uncultured Collinsella sp., assembly GCA_900546965.1. Lineage (GTDB taxonomy): Bacteria > Actinomycetota > Coriobacteriia > Coriobacteriales > Coriobacteriaceae > Collinsella. Next base: position 4,356 of record URFE01000044.1, on the reverse strand, counting down.
GCTATATCCGTTGGGGCGCGTACGGCCTGGGCGCCACCAAGTGGCAGGTTGTCTCCAAGATCGTGCTTCCTTCTGCCTTTGGCCGTATTGCCACGGGCATCGTCCTCGCCATCGGCCGTGCCATTGGCGAGACCGCGGTGGTGCTCTACACCATGGGGCAGGCCATCAATCTACCTATTTCGCCGCTCGATTCCGGCCGCCCCATGACGGTTCACCTGTACCTGCTTGCCAACGACGGCATCAATATGAACGCAGCCTACGGCACCGCGCTCTTGCTGATGGTGATCATTTTGGCCTTCAACCTGTTTGCGCGCTTCCTGTCGCGCAAGCGTCGCTAGTTAAGGAGTCCCATGTCCGTTTATCAGTCCGCTCCCACGCTGGAGCAAGCGGCCATTACGGCCAAGGATTTCAACTTTTGGTACGGTGACTTTCATGCGCTGACGGGGCTTGACCTCAACATCGCCAAAAACGCCATCACCTCCTTCATTGGCCCTTCGGGCTGCGGCAAGTCGACGTTTTTGCGCTGCATCAACCGCATGAATGACCTGATTGAGGGCACGCGCGTCGAGGGCACCATGACGCTCGACGGCAACGATATCTATGCCGAGGGTGTCGACCCGGTCGATCTCCGTCGTCGCGTGGGCATGATCTTTCAGCAGCCCAACCCGTTTCCTAAATCCATCTACGAGAATGTCGCCTTTGGCCCTCGTCTGCAGGGCGTGACTAGCAAAAGTGACCTCGATGACATCGTGGAAGAATCGCTCAAGCGCGCCAACCTCTGGAAAGAGGTATCCAATCAGCTCAACAAGGATGGTTTGGCACTCTCGGGCGGTCAGCAGCAGCGTCTGTGCATCGCGCGCGTGCTCGCGGTGCAACCCGATGTCCTCCTGATGGACGAGCCCTGCTCCGCCATCGACCCCACGTCCGTCTCTAAGGTCGAGGATCTGATGGCCGAGCTGGCGCCCGAGATGACGATCATCATCGTCACGCATTCAATGCAGCAGGCAGCTCGTATTAGCGACTACACCGCATTCTTCTTGCAGGAAGTTGCCGGCGAGCCCGCCACGCTCATCGAGTATGGTCAAACCGACGCGATCTTCACCAGTCCGGTGGACTCGCGGACGGAAGACTATATCACCGGCCGCTTTGGCTGATCGGTGCGACTAGTCCCAAGCTGATCGGACCTGGTCCGGTGTATATTCACTGTGCGGGCGGCATGACCGCACCCAACTGATTGGAGTGAACCATGCGCAAACTGTTTTCCCGTCAGCTCGTCGAGGCCCGTCACGAGATGCTGAGCATCTATGAGGCCGTCGATCTGGCCCTCCACGATGCCGTGAAGGCCTATGTGACCGACGACCGCAAGCTCGCCACCAAGACCAAGAAGCGCACGCTTTCGATTGACGCACGCTGCGCCAACCTGGAGGCCGTCTGCTACAACCTGATTGCCACGCAGTCACCGGTCGCCTCCGACTTCCGCTTGCTTCAGACGATCATCTACGTCGACTTTAACCTGCAGCGCATGACCGATAAGGTTCGCCAGATCTGCCGCGCCACGCGTCATATGATCAAGGCCGACATCTCGCTGCCCCAGGAGCTCGTCGGTACGGTCGAGGCCGAGGCTGAGGCCGTCTACCAGGTGCTGGGCTCTTCGCTTTCTGCGCTCGTCACTAACGACATGTCCATCATCTGCAGCCTGGCCGTCGAGGACGAGCCGGTGCATGCGGCGTACGAGAAGTTCTTCCGCACCTTTAACCGCATGGACACGGGCGATTTTATGGACGACGACAGCAACTATGACGACCTGCGCCGCGCCATCATGGTTTCGCGCTACCTCGATCGCATCGCCTCGATTTCCATCGATGCCGCCTGCCGTCTGACCTTCCTGTTGACTGGTCAGCGCATGAATGCCGGCGATATCGCCCGCACTGATGAGGATGAGCTCGAGAGCATGCGCGTGCCTTCGGGCGAGGGTGTTATCATGAGGCCCGCCGTCGACGCTCGCTACGTTGCCAAGGTGCCCGCTAACGAGGTCAGCGAGGGTCTTCGCTACCTGCTCGATCATCTTGAGGATGAGGACGATGGCGAGGACGACGAGGAGTAAGTAACCCCGTTCGTCGAAAGATTGTAAATACCTAAGTGAGCGCGGCCTTGCACATGCGGGGCCGCGCTCTTGCGTTAGCATGGGACTACTTGTTTGGCTGTCAGCGGAGGCGATTAGCAATGGATAACTATTTGGACTTGATGCGCGCTCGCCGCGAGCAGATTCTGGAACGTTTTTATGCGGCGCTCGATCGCGCAGGCCGTCCCCACGACGCCGCGCGCCTCATTGCCGTGTCCAAGACCGTTGGTGTCGATGAGACCGTTGCCGCCATCCAGGCGGGGTATCGTCATTTTGCCGAGAACCGCCCGCAGGAGCTGGTTCGCAAGCTCACGGGTCTGGCGGAGCATCCGGAGCTGCCCGAGGTGCGCTTCGATATGATCGGCAACCTGCAGACCAATAAGATCAATGCGGTGCTGGGCTCAGCCGAGCTGATTCACTCGGTGGGTTCGCTGCATCTGGCGCAGGCGATCTCGAGCCGTGCTGTTCGCAAGATTGAGGCAGGCGAGCTCGTCGGCTCCCAGCGTGTGCTCATTGAGGTCAATGTGAGTGGTGAGGAGTCGAAGGGAGGCTTTTCGCCCGATGAGATTCGCGCCGCCGCGGGTGAGCTTGCGGAACTTGAGGGAATTTGCGTGCAGGGGCTTATGACTATGGCGCCCCGGGGGAATAAGGATGTGGCACGCCGCACCTTTGCGGGGCTTCGTGAGCTGAGGGATGAGCTGGAGGCGGCGCATCCCGATTTGAACCTGCCTGAGCTTTCCTGCGGTATGAGCGAGGACTTTGAGTCTGCCCTTGAGGAGGGCTCTACGCTCGTTCGCCTGGGCAGGGTAGTATTTAGCCCGGAGTTTGCAGTAAAATAAGGCTCTGAAGTGCGCACTGATTATCGGGGCGCCTGCACTAAACCGCGAGAGGACACAACCATGGGCTTCCTTGACGAGATTAAAAATAAAATGCACCTGGGCGGCCAGCAGGGTTACGACCAGGGTTATGGCCAGGACGACGACTACGGCTACGATGACGGCTATGACGATAGTTATCAGGGCAACGGCTACAGCGGTGCTTCGGGCGAGGGCTTCTACACCCAAGACGAGCCGAGCAACGGCCTGCTTGGTCAGACGCGCCGCGGTGAAGCTGAGTCGGTTGCCGTGTATACGCGCTCCGGTCAGCTGGTCGGCGATGACTCCCGCCATGCCACGACGTATAACCCGCCTTCGCGCTCGCAGGACAGTGTTGCGAGCGGTTATCGTCCTGGTGCCTATGACACGCCGTCGAGCTACGCCGAGAACACCCGCGCCCGTGCCGCCGCTGCGCCCGCGCCTGCACCGAGCGATGCCTCGGCCTATGCGAGCAATATCATCAACGCCACACCGCAGCTGCCGGCCTATGTCCTGCGCCCCGAGAGCTATGACGACGTGGAGACCGTGGTGCGCCGCGTTCGCACCAAGCAGCCTGTCGCACTGATTTTTGTGGGCGTACGCACCGAAGTTGCCAAGCGCGTCTTGGACTTCTCTTACGGCTTTGCCTGCGGTCTGGGTGCCACGGTCAAGGAGGTGGGCGACCGCGTGTTCATGGTGCTGCCCGCCGGTTGCGAGGTCAAAGATTCCGATCTCAAGAAGCTTCGTGCGGACGGCTACCTTAAGTAAAGACAAGACGAGGAGATTCCCATCAACATCTACACTATCGTCCAGCTGGTCAACACGCTGTTCAACTTCTATTCCACGCTTATTGTCGTCTACTGCTTTATGACGTGGATTCCCATGAAGCAGGGTGGTTTGCTTCAGGATATTGCCGCGGTGCTTGATAGCGTGTGCGGTCCGTGGCTCAACCTGTTCCGTCGTTTCATCCCGCCGATGGGCGGTATCGATTTTTCGCCGGTCGTTGCGATTATTGCGTTGCAGTTGGTGCAGAGGCTGGTTCTGCAGCTTCTTATAGGTATACTCGTGTAGAACTGACTTAGTAACTTACGTCGGGCGTGTAGCGCCGAGGCGATGAAAAAGGAGACTTGTTATGGCTATTACCCCTGCAGACATCCAGGCTCAGACTTTCTCTGAGGCCAAGCGTGGCTACGATCCTGCCGAGGTCGACGTCTTCTTGGAGACGCTGTCCTCTGAGGTTGACGCTATGCTCGCTAAGATCGTCGACCTTAAGGGTCGTCTGACTGCTACCGAGCAGCAGCTTGCCGATGCGCAGGCTCAGCTTGCCCAGGCCTGTCTCTTATACACATCTGACGCTGCCGACGACTTAATAGGTGTAGA
>URFE01000043.1:0-13435 GCA_900546965.1 uncultured Collinsella sp. | reverse complement strand
GCTCGGAGATGTGTATAAGAGACAGCTGCAGGTGCGGGGGTTGGGGCCGCTGCGGGTGCCGGAGCCGGTGCCGGTGCGGGAATTTGGTCGCAAGCAGAGGTGGGCACGGATTCGATGACGGGTGCGGGCTCCGGCGTCGTTTCCGGCTTGATTGTGGAATCTGCGGGCTTCACGGTGACGGGCGCGTCTGCAGCTGCAGTTTCAATCTCAACCTGCGTTGCGTTCTCGTTCTCGATGCTCGGCTTTGTCTCGACCGGCGTGGATGCCATGGTGGTGATGCCGGCGTTGGCGTTCTCGGGGTCATAGACGACCGTGAGCGAGATGGCGGGCTGCGGCGTCTCGGGCTCCGGCGCCGACTCGGTAGCGTCTTGATCTGCGGGCTCGTCGGACTGATCGTCCTCGGCCTCGTTGCCAAAGACATCGCTGTTTTGGAACGTAGGCGTCTCGGGTTGGTCAGCAGCTTCTTTGGTTGTCGACTTGGGCGCTTCATTGAGCTCCACAGTGGCTTCCTGCTCGGATATGACTTTGGGATCGGTCGTGGCGGCGATTTCGGTTTCGGCTTCTGCCGTTACCTCAATAGCGACTTCGATCTCTGTCTCGGGCTCGGGTTCCGGCGCGGCTTCAACCATGGTTTCTGGCTTGGGACGTTTAACGTGCTTGGGACGCACGGCCTTGAGGTCCTTCTCACCGCGCTTTTTCTTTTTGTAGGACTGCTTAGCGCCCTTGGCTGCCTTGGGCTTGTCCTCGCCCTTGGCAAGGGCGGCATCCCAAGCCTCGTTGGCGATGACGGTGGCATACAGGCGGCCGCCCTTAAAGACGGTCAGCTTAATGCAGTCGTCGAGCTCCTCGAGCAGCTCGCGCGTGGACTCGAAGCCCAGGTCATAAGCGGTCATGTCGCCAGCGGCGAGTGCCTCCTCGACCTGCGTCATAAACGTTTGCTTGCCGCATCCAATCGCATCGCGCAGCAGGCGATACAGATAGATGTGGTTGCCCAGCGAAAGCGTGGGCCTAACTATTGTCTTGCTCATGGCAAATCTCCTCTTTACACATGTAAAGCATCTTACCATCGCATGGCGTTCGCCATGGCGGCGCCCAAGGCAAACGGGCGCGAACCGCTTTCGATTCGCGCCCGTTGTACAGGTCGGTTATCTATGAGAGGCAAATGTGCTTAGTTGCCCGATGCCGTACCTTGGCTCGAGTTGTCAGATGCCGTGCCGGACGCAGTTCCGCTCGAGCTGTTGGTGTTGCTACTGTCTGCTGCACCCGTTCCCGACGTGGTGTCGCTCGTCTGGTCGCCCGTGCTCGGCTGAGAGCCGTCAGTCGTTTGGCTTGAGTCGGTCGTGCCGGACGGCGTGCCACTGTTGGCCGTGGAGGAGTCGGTGCCCTGCGATTGGTTTTGGGTGTTCGAGGACGAATTGGCAGAGGTGGAACTGTCTTGCGTGTCGTCCGCCTGTGCCTGCTGATCTTGCGACTGGGTGTCGCCATTTGCATCGCTCTCGGTCGTGCGCGACGACAGGATTGGCTCGGGACGCTCACCCAGACCCTCACCGGTAGTGGTGATAAGGATGGCGCCGGCGCAGGCGATGACCGCGACGATGGCGATGGCGATCGAGAAGACGATGACCTTCTTTTGCGTCTGGCTGCGCTCGGCTGCCGCCTTGGCGCGCAGGCTGTTGGGGGCGACGCGCGCCGTGGTCGCGCGTCCCGCAACCTGGCGCATCTCCTGCGTGGTCGCGGCGCCACCTAGGTGCTCCTCGACATCGGGCTCAACGGGCTCGTAGGCGCCGGCAGGGTAGTCGACAGCGGCATGCGTGCCCTTGATTGCTTCGGCGCTGGCAGAGATAAAGTGGCGGTAGACCTGCGAGGACACAACAGTGATGACTGAGCTCACAGCGGCACCAATCACCGAGCCGGCAATGCCGATCTTTGAAGCAAGCGCCACGCTCGTGGCGGCGGCTGCGGCGCCGGCGACGATCTGGGGAATGGAAATGTCGTCGAACAGGCCCTTTTTGGGCGCGATGGCCATGGTCTGTCCGATGGAATGGTTTTCGTGAACGCCGTTGTTGAGCACGGCCGGTGTCATGACGCGCGTGCGCGGCGCGTCGGTGTACTTGGTTGTCATACGGGGCCCTCCCGGTGTAAATCTGCTTCGTTTCATTCAGCCATCAGGGTACCCACCAGATGTGAATCGTACGTGACATTTAACAGATACCATCAACTCATCAATTGCTCACCAAGTTGGTGGGATGCGGTTACACCCGGCGGTTGAACTACAATAGGGCTTGCTAATTGTTGTGAATGGCGTCTACGCACGGGAGCATTCTTATGAATCTTCACCTTTCTCAGTCTGATGGCTTTTTGCGTGTGGCGGCGGCGTCGCCGCAGATTCGCGTGGCCGATGTCGAGGGCAATGCCGAGGTTGCGCTGGCGGCTGTTCGCGATGCTGCCGGGCGCGGCGTTCGCGCGTTGGTGTTGCCCGAGCTTAATCTGACTGGCTATACCGCGGCCGATCTGTTCCATAACCGCACGCTGCTGCATGCCTGCGAAGCAGCGCTGGTGCACATCCTCGATGAAACCCGTGAGCTGCCGATCGTCTTTACCGTTGGCTTGCCCGTTGCGGTGGCAGAAAACATCTACAACTGCGCCGCCGTGTGCTGCGCGGGCGAGCTTTTGGGCCTCACGGCCAAGAAGTATCTGCCCAACTATGGCGAGTTCTATGAGCGTCGCTGGTTTGCTCCGTCGCCTGCGGATCCCGTGTGGGTTGAATTTGCCGGTCAGGGTCCGGTTCCGCTGGGTTCGGGGCTTGTCTACCGCTGCTGTGATGAGGGTGCCGAGGATATGGTGCTGGGCGTTGAAGTCTGCGAGGACCTGTGGGTGCCGGCGCCCCCTTCGACCGAGATGGCGCTTGCCGGTGCGACGGTGATTCTCAACCCGTCGGCCTCGGACGAGATTATCGGTAAGGCAGATTACCGCCGCAGCCTTATCTCCAATCAGAGCGCGCGCCTGTACTGCGCCTATGCCTATGCGGACGCGAGTGAGGGCGAGTCCACGACCGACATGGTCTTTGCAGGCGAGAACCTCGTCTACGAAAACGGTTCGAAGCTCGCCGCCACCAAACTGCTTACCTGCGATATGGCCGTCGCCGATGTCGATCTTGACCGTCTGGCTGCCGAGCGCCGCCGCTCGACGACGTGGACGCGCGCGGACGATGCGCCGGAGGCCACGGCCGTTGAATTTTCGTTTGGGGGCGTGCTCTCCGAGGCTCCCGTCCTGCGCAACGCCTGCGACATCGACCGTGTCTTCCCCCGCGCACCCTTTGTGCCAGCTGACCATGGCGACCTGGCCGAGCGTTGCGAGACTATCCTCGACCTGCAGACCGCCGGCCTCAAGACCCGCCTTGCCCATACGGGCACCAAGGCGGCCGTCATCGGCCTTTCGGGCGGCCTCGATTCCACGCTGGCGCTCCTCGTGACCGTGCGTGCGTTCGACGCCTTGGGCCTGCCGCGCACCGGTATCACGGCCGTGTCCATGCCCGGCTTTGGCACGACGCACCGCACCAAGTCCAATGCCGAGTCGCTCGCTCGCGACCTAGGCGTGAGCTTTCGCGAGGTCTCGATCCATGCTGCCGTGGAGCAGCACTTTAAGGATATCGAGCATGATCCGACCGTGCAGGACGTGACCTACGAGAACAGCCAGGCGCGCGAGCGTACGCAGATTCTGATGGATTTGGCCAACCAGGCTGACGGTTTTGTCATTGGCACGGGCGACCTGTCGGAGCTGGCGCTCGGCTGGGCTACCTATAACGGCGACCACATGAGCATGTACGCCGTCAACGCGAGCGTGCCCAAGACGCTTGTGCGCCATCTGGTGCGCTATGCCGCCGATGTCTTTGGCGGGCGCATTGCCGAGGTCTTGCTCGATATCCTCGATACGCCGGTGTCCCCCGAGCTTCTGCCGCCCACGGGCGACGGCGAGATTGCACAGAAGACCGAGGATTTGGTGGGCCCGTACGAGCTGCACGACTACTTCCTCTATTACCTGCTGCGTTTTGGTTTTGAGCCCGGCAAGATCTACCGTATGGCTCTCAAGAGCTTCGAGGGCGTCTACGATGCCAAGACTGTCCACACGTGGTTGCGTACGTTCTACCGTCGCTTCTTTGCCCAGCAGTTTAAGCGCAGCTGCCTGCCCGATGGTCCCAAGGTGGGCTCGGTGACGCTCAGCCCGCGCGGCGATTGGCGTATGCCGAGTGACGCTAGCTCGCGTCTGTGGCTTGCGCAGATCGACGCGCTCAATCCAGTTGACTAAGGTTGGCTAAATTGAACCAATACGGGGGTTGCAAGCGTTACACTTTTGCAATCTGATGGCCCGTATCGCGCGGCGCTCTTGTCGGAGCGCCGCGTTTTTTATATCGAAAGGTGGCACCATGCAGGCATCGCAGCGTCTCGACCGCTTTGGCGCGGAGGTCTTCGCCTCGCTCAACAACAAGCTTCTCGCGCTGAAGGCTCAGGGCAAGACCATTTACAACATGAGCGTGGGCACGCCCGACTTTAAGCCGTATGACCATGTGGTCGAGGCGCTCACGCAAGCATCCCAAGATCCCGAGATGTGGAAGTATGCCCTGCGCGACCTGCCCGAACTCAAGCAGGCCGTGTGCGATTACTATGAGCGCCGCTTTGGCGTTTCGGGTATTACGCCGTCCATGGTGCAGTCGTGCAACGGCACGCAGGAGGGCGTGGGTCATTTGGGCCTGGCCCTGCTCGATCCGGGCGACACCATTCTGGTTCCCGATCCGTGCTACCCGGTCTTTGAGGCGGGTGCCAAGATCGCCGATGCCAAGCTCGAGTACTATCCGCTGGTTGCCGAGCACAATTACCTGCCCTATGTGGCGGGCATCGATCCCGAGGTGGCCGATCGCGCCAAGTATATGATCGTGTCGCTGCCCGCCAACCCGGTGGGCTCGGTGGGCACGCCCGAGGTCTACGAGGAGATCATCACTTTCGCCCGCGAGCACGACCTGCTCATCGTCCATGACAACGCGTACTCCGACATCGTGTTCGACGGCGAGCCGGGCGGCAGCTTCTTGCAGTATCCCGGTGCGCTCGAGGTAGGCGTTGAGTTCTTCTCGCTCTCCAAGTCGTTTAACGTCACCGGTGCCCGCATCGGCTTTTTGGTCGGCCGCGAGGACGTGGTCTCTGCCTTTGCCAAGCTGCGCGGCCAGATCGACTTCGGTATGTTCTTCCCGATCCAGAAGGCTGCTATCGCCTGCCTGAACGGTCCGCGCGATGAGGTCGAGGCGCAGCGTCTGAAGTACCAGGAGCGCCGCGATGCCCTGTGCGACGGTCTTGAGGGCTTGGGCTGGGAGCGTCCCAACGCGCATGGCTCCATGTTCGTGTGGGCCAAGCTTCCCGGTGGTCGCACCGATTCCATGGCGTTTTGCGAGGAGCTTATGGAGAAGGCCGGCGTTGTGGTGACGCCGGGTGCGAGTTTTGGTCCTTCGGGCGAGGGACACGTGCGCATGGCGCTGGTCTTGCCGCCCGACCAGATCGCTTTGGCTGTCGAGGCCATTCGCGAGGCGGGCCTGTATTAGAAAGCGATTTCGGCTCGTCAATAGCTCGAAACCGATTTCGTGCAGTTATTTTACGAATTCTGCAAACAATTTCGGTAAACGGTCGATTTTTGGCTGCGAATAGGAGCATAATCAAAGTCCCGATTGGATGTATTGGGATTACGGCAAGCCGCTCGGGTCGTTCCCGGGCGGCTTGTTTGTGGAGAGAGATGGGAGTTTCTAATGGTTAACGAGAAGAAGGTCGCTATTGTCGGCTGCGGTTTCGTCGGTTCGTCTTCGGCGTTCGCACTGATGCAGAGCGGTCTGTTCTCCGAAATGGTCCTCATCGACGTGGACAAGAACCGCGCCGAGGGTGAGGCCTTGGATATCGCGCACGGCATGACGTTTGCCGAGCCGATGAAGATCTACGCCGGCGATTATTCCGATGTCGCCGACGCCGCCATGATCGTCGTCACCGCTGGCGCTGCCCAGAAGCCCGGTGAGACCCGCCTGGACCTGGTCAACAAGAACGTCAACATCTTTAAGTCCATTATCCCCGAGATTAAGAGGTCTGGCTTCGACGGCATTCTGCTAATCGTCTCCAACCCGGTCGATGTTCTGACCTACGCCGCCATCAGGATGTCCGGCCTGCCCGAGGGCCATGTCATCGGCTCCGGCACCGTGCTCGACACCGGCCGTCTGCAGCAGATGCTCGGCGCTCACGTCGAGGTTGACCCGCGCGACGTCCAGGCCTATGTCATGGGTGAGCACGGCGACTCCGAGTTTGTCGCTTGGTCCAGCGCCCAGGTTGCCGGCGTGCCGCTGAACACCTTCTGCGAGCTTCACGGTCATCTGGAGCATGAGGCTGCCGAGAAGCGCATCGCCGAGGACGTCAAGAACTCCGCCTACACCATCATCGAGAAGAAGCACGCCACCTACTACGGCGTCGCCATGGCCGTTAAGCGCATCTGCACTGCCGTCATGCGCGATGAGCAGACCGTTCTGCCCGTTTCCTCGCTCATGGTGGGCGAGTATGGCCTGTCCGATCTTGCCATCTCCATGCCGACCGTCGTTGGCCGCGACGGCGTCGTCTGCCGCGTCCCCGTGCCGCTGAACGATGACGAGCAGCATGAGCTCACCGCCTCCGCCAAGGCCCTCAAGGACATCATCGACAGCGTCGACTTCTCCTGCTAAATCAAGCTCGCTAGAGCGAAAAGCTACAATGAAGGCGTCCGGGTCCACACGGCCCGGGCGCCTTTTTGGTGCAAAGTAACCTGACCCCAATGCACCATCCCTATACACCATGGTTGATGGGAGGGCCATGTCGGATTCGCCTAATTTTTTGACCTATGCCCAGACGGCGTTTGATCCGTTTGAGGAGCGGCCGTTCTGCGCGGTGGATAGCCTGGTCTTTGCGTGGTTGTCCTATTTGCGTTTGCCGGGTGATATGGCGGAGCTGACGAACTGGCAGGGCCTAGACGTACGCGAGCTGCTGCGTGCCGAGTGCTACCGGGACATGATTGGCGACTTGTGGGACCCGGAGGGCAGCAGGGCCTTGTTGGAGGCCGTGGCAGCAAGTCCTCGCTACCGTGGCGTGAACGTTTGCGGCTATCGTGCCGTGAGCGATGTGGTGGCGACGGAGCAGTTTGCAGCCATGACGTTCCGGTTTCCGGCGGGGTTTAGCTATCTTTCCTTCCGGGGGACCGACAGCACGATTGTGGGCTGGAAAGAGGACTTTAACATGGCGTTCCGGTATCCTGTGCCGGCTCAGGAATCCGCGGCGCGTTATGTGGACGAGGCGGCGGATGCGATTGACGGGCCGCTTTTGTGCGGAGGTCATTCCAAGGGTGGAAACCTTGCGGTGTACGGTGCAGCGATGTGTTCCGATGCCGCCCGTGAGCGAATCGAACGGGCGTATTCCCATGATGGTCCGGGCTTCGTCGAGGAGTTTCTGAGCGGCAACGCCTTTGCGAGCCTTTCTGGTCGTATCGATAAAACCCTGCCCCAGTCTTCGATCTTCGGCATGATGTTCGAGACACAGGAGGACTATGCCATCGTTGAGAGCACCGAGTTCAGCCTGCTGCAGCACAATCCCTTTAGCTGGGTGGTCGACGGCTGCGATTTTGTGTATTGCGAACGCCTGTCTGCTGGCGCGCGATATGTTGACGGCTCTATTCGCGAGATGCTGCTTGCAGTGTCACCTGGCGAGCGCGAGCGTTTTGTAGATGCGTTGTTCTCCGTGTTTGAGGCTACGGGTGCTGAGCGGTTTGCGGATATCGCTGGGAATCTGCGCGAGAGCCTGCCCGTGATGCTCCAGGCTGCGCAAGGCTTTGACAAGGATACGCGCCGTTTTGTCTCGCAGACCATTGTGGCAATCCTTAAATGCGCACTGCTGCCCAAACGACCTCAGATCGACACGCCCGCTGCCGGCAAGAGTTTGGCAGAACAGCTCGAGGCTTGGCAGTCCGAGCTCCTGCGCTAGCCATTGGTGCAAAGCAACCTGTCCCCGATGCGTCAACCTTCGATGTACCTGGGGCTGGCTCGACCGCTATACTGGTTCGTGCCGAAATCGATCTAGAACGGAATGCCGTATATGAAAATCAATCATGCGATTCTGCATATCCTGGACTTTGACTCTGCCGTCAACGTCATGAGCCAGCGCGAGCTCGATATCGAGAGCCGTACCGTGCGCAACTTCGTGACCACGCATCTGCGCCGCGCACGTACCTCGGCCGACAATAAACGCGCCACGTTTGCCGAGAACTCTGCGTTTGGCGGCGAGCTCAAGGGCTATTTCTTTGGCGAGCGCGAGTTCGTTGACCTGTCGCAGCAGATTGCGGAGTTTATCTCCTCCGAGCTCACCAAAGCCGAGAAAGCCGAGTCCACTGACGTGCTTGTGGCGGACTTTGACGACGATGAGGATGCCCGCTGGTTTGCCGTGATGCTGCTGGGCTCCAAGCAGGCTTTTATGCACGAAGTGGGCCGCGAGGAGGGGGAGGTGCGCAACGACATCGCGCGCCACTACGCCATTCTGCCGAACCCCTCGCAAAAGGTGCCGAGCTATGCCATCGTGCGCGCGAGTACCATGGAGATCGGCTATGTGGACAAGAAGCGCAAGATTGCCGGCGAGGATCGTATGCTTATCCCCGATGGCCTGCTGCAGTGCGACACGGGCGTGTCGGGCAAGGAAGTCATCGATACCGTGACGCGTGTGGTCGAGGAAGTCGCCGAGGAGCACGGCGCCAACACGGCCGTGGCGCTCGCCAAGGTTAAGGCCGCTGTGGCCGAGAAGGTTGAGGATGACGAGGAGCTGCCGCCTTGGGATATCGTCGATGAGGTCTTTGAGGACGAGCCGGTCATCAAGGAAAGCGTGCGCGCGGCACTGACCGAGGAGAAAGTCCCCGAGCGCGTTCCCGTGGAACGCAAGCAGGTCGAGCGCGCGGCTGTGCGCAATCATAAGATTCGTACCGACACGGGTATTGAGATCAGCTTCCCGGCCGAGATGGGTTCGAACTCCGAGTACATCGAGTTCGTCAACGAGCCCAACGGCCTCATCTCTATCGAGCTCAAGAACATCGGAAGTATTGAGAATCGATAAGCTGTGCTTGGACGTTGCAGAAAAACAAAGGCCGAAGCCCTTCGGGACTTCGGCCTTTTTTGTTTTCGGCTTGGTTGCTGACATTGCGCCGCAGGTTGGGCATACGTCAGCGAAAACGCGGTTTGTCAAAACCGCGTAACTATTAAAGTTGACGTAAGCCCTCTTCCAGGCCGGTCTTGCTGTCGGTCTTCTCGTCGCGCATCTTGATGACGCGGGCGGGGACACCGGCCACGACGGCACCGGCGGGGACGTCCTCGACGCACACGGCGCCGGCGGCAACGACAGCGCCCTTGCCTACGTGCACGCCCTCCAGGACCACGGCGTTGGCGCCGATCATGACATCGTCCTCGATGATGACGGGCGTGGCGCTGGCGGGCTCCACAACGCCTGCCAGCACGGTGCCGGCGCCGATGTGGCAGTTCTTGCCCACGGTGGCGCGGCCGCCCAGCACGGCGCCCATATCAATCATGGAGCCTTCGCCAATGACGGAGCCGATGTTGATGATGGCGCCCATCATGATGACGGCGCGATCGCCGATCTCGACGCGGTCACGGATGATCGCGCCCGGCTCGATGCGGGCGTTGATGCCCTTAAGGTCGAGCATGGGCACGGCAGAGTTGCGGCAGTCATTCTCGACATCGTAGTAGTCGATGGAGTCGGCATTGGCATCGAGGATGGCCTTGAGCTCATCCCAGTCGCCAAAGACGGTCTTGCCGCGACGGCCGCCGTAGACATGTGCGTCGCCCCAGGCAACCTTCATGCCGGGCTTCTCGCGCACGTATAGCTTGACAGGTGTCTTTTTGGGCGCGGTGGCGATGTAGTTGATAATCTCCTGGGCATTCATCTCGGCTGCGTTGCTCATTTGCTATCTCTCCTTTGGGTGGATTCGGTTGATACCTGGTTAGGCAAACATGACCTGGTCGAACGTATAGAAGCCGGGGTTGCGGGTGACGAGCCTCTGTGCGGCTGCCAAGGCGCCGTTGACAAAGATCTGACGGCTCGTGGCACGGTGGGTGAGCGTGACTTCCTCGTCCTGGCCAAAGAAACTCACCTCGTGCACGCCGGCGACGGTGCCGCCGCGCAGCGAGTGCATGCCGATCTCCTTGGGGTCGCGTGCACCGCACATGCCCTCGCGGCCATAGACGGGGTGGTAACCTGCCTCGGGCTCGGCTTCGACGACGGCGTCGAGCAACAACTTGGCAGTGCCGCTGGGGGCGTCGACCTTTTGGTTATGGTGCGTCTCGACGATTTCGCAGTCAAAGCCGGGCAGCTCGCGTGTTGCCTGTGCTACCAGATGACGCAGGGCGGCGATGCCGATGGAGTAATTGCCGGAGTGTATAACGCGGGTGTTCTGACCCAGCTCGCGCAGACGGTCCATCTGATCGGGTGTGTAGCCCGTGGTGCCTGAGACCAACGCGGCGCCCGTGCGCTCGACATAGGCGACGACGGCATCGAAGGTCACGACGTTCGAGAAGTCGATGATAACGTCGGCCGCCGGGGCGCTCTCGAGCTCGGACAGATCAAAACCGATCTGGGCGACGATATCAAAAACGGGCTGCCCGCCGGCGTCGACAATGCCTTCGGCGGTAGTGCGGATGAGCGAGCCCATGCGGCCCGTTCCCATAATGACGGTCTTAATCAAGCAGACCAGCTCCCTTCAGGGCATCGGTAAGTGCAGAGCGCGTGTCGTCTGCCATGGGGCACAGCGGCATGCGGTAGTTTGCCTCGATCATACCCATCTGAGCGAGCGCCTCTTTGACGGGGATGGGGTTGACCTCACTAAAAAGGGCATTGATGAGCGGCTGGCCGGCAATCTGGATATCGCGGGCGCGTGCCACGTCACCGTCCAGATAGGCGCGGCACATGTCGTGCACGAGCTGCGGCTGAACGTCTGCCCACACGCTGATGGTGCCCGAGGCGCCCAGGCTCATGAGCGGTACGGTAAGCGCGTCCTCGCCCGAGTACATGCGGAAGTCGTCTGACAGCAGGTGGGCGATCTTGGCCGCGTAGGCGACGTTGCCCGAGGCCTCCTTAATACCCATGATGTTGGGGTGCGCGGCCAGGCGCTCTACGTTGCGCTCGCTGATACCGCAGCCGCAGCGGCCGGGGATGTTGTACAGGATGCAGGGGATGTCCACGGCATCGGCCACGGTCTTAAAGTGCTGGTAGATGCCCTCTTCGTTAGACTTGTTGTAGTAGGGGGTGATGAGCAGCAGACCGTCGGCGCCCAGGCCCTGATAGGTGAGCGACTTGGTGAGCATGGTCTGCGTGGAGTTGGAGCCCGAGCCGGCAATAACGGGGACGCGGCCCGCAACCTGCTTGACCACTGCGGCGACAACGGAGTTGTCCTCGTCGTCGGTCATCGTGGCGCTCTCGCCGGTGGTGCCTAGGGTGAGGATGGCGTCGGTGCCGTTTTGCAGGTGGAAATCGATAAGGCGCTCGAGTGCGTCAAAGTCGACACTGCCATCCTTTTTAAACGGCGTGACGAGGGCGACGATTGAGCCCTCGAGATTGCGGATGTCCATGTTCTTCTCCTTCGCGTCCGCGATCTGGATGCGTTTGTTCCATTGGGCGGCGACTGCCAGGCGCTCGTCTTGGGCGCGACGGCGGGCACTTTCGGCGCGCGACTTGGCCAGCAGCTCTCGGCCGCTCGGCAGCACGTCGAGCGTGGCAAAGTAATCGCCCGGGCGCTCGGCGCGGCGGATGAGGTCGGCCGAGCCGTCGGGGCGCAACAGGACCTCGGCGGAGCGCAGGCGTCCATTGTAGTTGTAGCCCATGGAGTAGCCATGCGCGCCGGTATCGTGGATCACAAGCAGGTCGCCCATGTCGATATGCGGCAGCTCGCGATCGATGGCGAACTTGTCGTTGTTCTCGCACAGATTGCCCGTGATGTCGTAGGTGTCCGTGACGGGCGCTGTGGTCTTGTCGTCGCCACCCGGCTGGCCCATCACCGTAATGTGGTGGTAGGCGCCATACATGGCAGGGCGAATCAGGTCGACCGCGCTTGCATCGACACCGATATAGTCCTTGTAGATCTGCTTCTCGTGGATGGCCTTGGTGACCAGGCAGCCGTAGGGGCCCATCATAAAGCGACCCATCTCGGTGCAGATCGCCACATCGCCCATGCCGGCAGGAACCAGGATCTCGTCGTATGCCGCGTGTACTCCCTCGCCGATGACGCGAATGTCGTTGGCCTGCTGCTCGGGCAGGTAGGGGATGCCGACGCCGCCGGACAGATTGATGAAGGCGACGTGTGCGCCGGTCTCGCGCTCCAGGCGTACGGCAAGCTCAAAGAGGATGCGCGCGAGCTTGGGGTAGTAGTCGTTGGTGACAGTGTTGCTGGCAAGGAATGCGTGGATGCCAAAGTCCTCGGCGCCCTTGGCCTTGAGCATGCGGAAGGCCTCGAAGAGCTGCTCGGTGGTCATGCCATATTTGGAGTCGCCCGGGTTGTCCATGATGCCGTTGGAGAGCTGGAACAGGCCGCCTGGATTAAAGCGGCAGCTGACCGTCTTGGGGATGGGCCCCGCAACGCGCTCAAAGAACCCGATGTGGCTGATGTCGTCAAAGTTGACGATGGCACCCAGCTTGTCGGCGAGCTCAAAGTCGGCAGCCGGTGTGTCGTTGGACGAGAACATGATGTCGTGTCCCGTGATACCCAGTGAGCGGGCGATCATGAGCTCGGTATAGCTCGAGCAATCGCAGCCGCAGCCGTATTCGTTGAGAATGGAGATGAGCGCCGGGTTGGGATTGGCCTTGACGGCAAAGTATTCCTTAAAGCCCGGGTTCCATGCGAAGGCGTCGCGCACCTCTTGCATGTTGCGGCGGATGCCCGCCTCGTCATATAGATGAAATGGCGTGGGGAACTGCTCGACGATATGCTCGAGTGTCTCTTTGTCCACAAACGGCTGCTTGGCCGCATATGCCTCGTTGGGGGTCAATGCCATGTCCCGTAAACCTCGCTATCCAGACGGCGCCATCTGCGCATCGAATCCGCATAGCGTGGACCCAATGTCCGGATAGCGCTCCCGCATTGCTGCAGACAGTCCTGCGGGTGTTTCCCGCAGGCCCACCAGGTTGTTCGTGCCCGAAAAGCCCAGTTCGGCGGGTTTCGCCTCCCCACGGGGTCAAAGCCTGCCGGCTCGCCCGCGGTTCTTCGTGCCCGCGCCTCTATCAAGTGGTAAAGACCCTATCACGTTGCACTTTACCAAACAAGAGTATTCGTATATAACGTTTAAATAAGGCTCTGTTAGACCAGGATTGACATACATGTGTCCCCACGGTGCCATATCGTT
>URFE01000042.1:0-13558 GCA_900546965.1 uncultured Collinsella sp. | reverse complement strand
GGCCCGTGGGTTATACCCTAAGAGCAAACCACCCTTTTTAAGGGTGGTTCTGATTAGAGGGCTTATATGGGGCGTGGTGGCGTCGTTCCGTAGGTTGGATTTGCCGGGCGCGCCACGCCCTGTGGGTGCGTCTGTTACTGAAGCGCCTGCGCGCCCAGGGCCAGGCAGCCCATGATGCCCTGCTTGCCCTCAAGGCTGTTGTTGACAATATAGGTATCGATGTCGTTGACCTCGGGCGTGACGATATAACCGTTGAGCATCTCGGCGCACTTCTTGCGCGCGAGCGGCACGATGGGGGTGTGGTCGGCCACGCCGCCACCGATGATGATCTTTTGCGGCGCGTAGCACAGCGTGTAGGTCATGAGCGCCTGTGCCAGATAGCCTGCGAGCAGGTCCATGGCCTCCGGGTCATCGGCCATGTCTCCGGCGCTCTTGCCATCCCAGCGCTTTTTAACGCCGGGGCCGGCGATGAGACCCTCGAGGCAATTGTCGTGGAAGGGGCAGGCGCTGTGCTCGCCAATGGTGTCGCGCGGGTCGCGCGTGACCAGGATGTGGCCGGCCTCGGGATGCATCATGCCGTGTACGAGCTTACCGCCCGAGAGCACGCCGGCGCCCACGCCGGTGCCGATGGTCAGATACACAACGTCAGTGAGGCCCTGGGCGCAACCAAAGGTGACCTCGCCCAGGCAGGCGACGTTGACGTCGGTGTCGTAGCCGCAGGGGATATTGAGCTCGTTTTGGATAGTGCCCAGCAGGTCAAAGTAGCGCCATGCCGTTTTGGGCGTCTCCAGGATCTTGCCGTATTGGGGCGAGGCAGGGTTGACTGCGGTGGGGCCAAAGGCGCCGATGCCCAGCGCGGCGATGCCCTTGTCGGCAAACCATGCATTGACGGCCTCAACGGTCTCCTGCGGGGTCGTGGTCGCGATCTGCTCACGCTCCAAGACCGTACCGTCTGCATAGCCCGTGGCGCAGACCATCTTGGTGCCGCCGGCCTCAAGCGCTCCGATAAGCTGCTGTTCTGCCATAGTATTCCTCTCTCTGGGACGAGTTGCTCCGTGACTAAAGTATAGGGCTCTAAACCATTTAAGAAAGCGCTATAAAAAGAAGCCTCGCAACGTGGCGGGCGGTGCGGGGCTTCTTTGGTTGCTTTAGTTGCCGGGCCGTCCTTACCCGCGCGGCTTGATTTTATCACGTAGCGACTTGAGGTTCTCCAGTGCCGCGTTAAGCGTCTCGTCCCGCTTGGCAAAGTGGAAACGAATCAGATGGTTGACGGGCTCGCGGAAGAAGCTCGAGCCGGGCACGGCGCCCACGCCCACCTTGGATGCGAGGTCCTCGCAGAATTCGAGGTCGCTGTCATAGCCAAACTCAGAGATGTCCATCATGACGTAGTAGGCGCCCTGCGGCACGTTATGCTCAAGACCGATGCTATCGAGCCCCTGGCAGAACAGGTCGCGTTTGGCGGTGTAGAGGTCGAGGACCTCATCGTAATAGCTGTCGTCGAAGTTGAGGGCGGTGACAACGGCTTCCTGCAGGGGAGCGGCGGCACCCACGGTGAGAAAGTCGTGGACCTTCTTGATGCGCTCGGTGATCTGGGCCGGGGCGATGGTGTAGCCCAGACGCCAGCCGGTGATGGAGTACGTCTTAGACAGCGAGCTGCAGCTGATGGTTCGCTCGAACATGCCGGGCAGCGTGGCCATGTAGACGTGCTCATGGGGCGCGTAGACGATGTGCTCGTAGACTTCGTCGGTGATGCAGTACGCGTCGTACTTTTTGCACAGGTCGGCGATAAAGGTGAGCTCTTCGCGCGTAAAGACCTTGCCGCAGGGGTTGGAAGGGTTGCACAGGACGATGGCCTTGGGGTCGTTGTCGCGGAAGGCAGCCTCGAGCGCCTCGCGGTCAAAGTCGAATGTGGGCGGGTTGAGCGGTACATAGATGGGCTCGGCACCCGAGAGAATGGTGTCAGCGCCGTAGTTCTCGTAGAACGGCGAGAAGATGACGACCTTGTCTCCGGGGTTCGTAACCGTCATCATGGCGGCCATCATGGCCTCGGTGGAGCCGCAGGTGACCACGATATTCTGGTTGGGGTCGATCGGCATGCCCATAAAGTGCTCCTGTTTGGCGGCGAGCGCCTCGCGCATGGCCTGGGAGCCCCAGGTAATGGAGTACTGGTGGTAGAGCGGCTTGGGGTCGGCGGCGATGGTGCTCAGGCTGTTGAGCAGCTGCGCCGGAGGATCGAAGTCGGGGAAGCCCTGCGACAGGTTGACGGCATCGTACTTATTGGAGATGCGTGTCATGCGGCGGATGACCGAATCGGTAAATGTTGCCGTGCGGTTGGAGAGTTCTTTCATGCCGGTCCTTTCGAGGATTTGCAGTGGGGCAAGTTTACTCCTATGGAACCGGTGGGAATTGCTCGAAACGCGCTCGAAAAACTCTTTTCAAAATTCTTGAAAATTGGGGCTTGCATCGCGTGGCGTTCCTTGCAATAATAGTCGAGCGCGAAGCGCACAGGACACGGTGGGTGTAGCTCAGTTGGCTAGAGCGACGGGTTGTGGTCCCGTAGGTCGAGGGTTCGAGTCCCTTTACCCACCCCAGTTCTTGCTTCGTGTTGATATCGGGTCGTTAGCTCAGTTGGTAGAGCAGGGGACTCTTAATCCCAAGGTCCAGGGTTCGACCCCCTGACGGCCCACCCAAAGATCGTTAAAGCGACTGGCTTAGGCTGGTCGCTTTTTTGTTGACCTCGCACGGGGTCGAACCCGTCGGGGCGCGGAGCTGAGGAAATGCGTAAGCATTTGCCAGCGCAGCGCGCAAGGCGCGAAGCGCCGCAGTGACCGCCTGCGCAGCAGGCTGACCCCCTGACGGCCCACCCAAAGATTGTTAAAGCGACTGGCTCAGGCTGGTCGTTTTTTGTTGACCTCGCATGGGGTCGAACCCGAAAGGGCACAGCCGCTTTCACAGATCGAGCCTACCCTGGGGATCGGTAAAACCGTCAGTACCCTCCTTGAGTTTCTTCTCGTCTGTCTTCACGCGACGCTCGAGCTTTTTTGTATCCTCGGCAGGCGGTAGGTTCTCGGGGACAATTCCGCGGTCGATGAGGCTGCCACGCACGCTTGTGTTGTTCTCGACGTGCTCTTGCTTGATCTGGTCCAGGCCGTACAGGTCGTGTTCCTCGGCGTTGAAGGCCGTCATCGAGTTCGTAAGGTCCTTTGCTTTGATGAGGACATCGGCTAACCTGTCCGCCAATGCCGCTCTCTTGGGTACGCCGAGCTGCTGCTTCATTTCCGCCGTGCTTCTGCCGCCGAATAACGCCTCATCGCCCTTCGACTTGATGATCGCGAATCCTTTGGAGTCCACGCCGCGTTTGAACGCAATACCCGAGAGCTGTTTCTCTGAATCGGATAGCGAGTGACGCGCCTGCAAGCGCTGAATCTCTGCGAAGCGCTGCTCTATGAGCTCTTGGCGGCGCGTCTGCACGGCAAAGTATGCCTGGGCGAGCGCGATCTCTGGCTTGTTTGAATCTCCGTTCTGTGCGATTAAATAGCATGCATAGCGCGTAAGTTTGTAGTCTTTAACCGCGCGAGCGGCGACACCGGCAGTTACCATTTTCATGGTGTCACGAAAATGGGAATCAACTGGAGTTTTGTTTGTTTCGCATGAGACTTTTGCCCTCTTAACAACTTCGGCGAAGTTCTCCCATCGAGTGTACCCCATGGGTTCCATTAAATCGCGTGCGAGCCAATACTCAACGCCGTCTTCCACATTGGCGTAGCTATCAAGTTCGATACGCCACTTCTCGATATCCCTGCTGTCCATATCTCCTCCTCGCTGGTCTATTTTCTATGCGGGCTTTGTCCGCTCTGTATTCAGAATAAGGATACGCTGTCGTGCGGACACGAATGGGCCCCGTGCTGCTTCGAGCTCACGGGGCCCATGGATATCGATTGGTTGTGTTCTGCTTTAGATAGGTGTCCGGTTTAATCCGCTCGATAGTGCGACCCGAGACTTTCGGTTCGCTTGCGCATGGCTTTGACCATTTCCGTCGACAGCTGAATCTGCGACTGTAGGCGGGCGAGGGCTGCGATCTCGCTGTCATCGGCATGCGGCTTGCTCAGCGCCATGGCCTTGTCTTGCAGGCTTTCAAGCTGTTGCAGGGCCTCGGATAGGCCTGTTTCGGTCCTGTTGATCATGCAATAGGTGCTCATCGTGTGCCTAAGGCTGTGTGTCAGGCGATCGGCATCTGTTGTGGCAATGCCGTACTGGGGGAGGGTGATATCCGTCTTCAGGGCCGCTTCAGGCTCTTTCTGCGCTGTGAGGGCTGCCGATGCGCCCGCGATACGTCCGAATACGATGCCGTTGGCGCTTGACAAGCCACCAATGCGGTCGGCGCCGTGCATGCCGCCTGTCGCCTCGCCGCAAGCGTAGAGGCCCTCAACGCCCGTGTGCGCGGTCTTATCGATCTTGATGCCGCCGTTAGCAGCGTGGGCATACATCGCAACGCGCATCTCGTCGGTCGGCGCGATGCCGTGCTCGTCTTGCAGCCAGGTGGCAAAGGTCTGCACAAACTCTGGGACATCCTCGCGGGGGAAGTCGTAGTGGAGTGCCAGGCCTTCGACACCTGCCTGATCGATGACGAGATCGATAGCGCGGGAGGCCAAGCGTGACGTGAAGGGACCATATCCAGAGCGCTGCTCGAGCAGGTCGTCCAGCTTGTCGTCGGCAATATCTACCGGCTGGTCTACGTGCACGTAGCGCCAGGTTTTCTCATTGAAGACCAAGTTACGCCTGGGCTCGATGAAGCCGGGCATCATCTGCATGAACTCTATATTAGTAAGTGTTGCGCCGTGCGCCAGCGCGATGGCCTGCGAGGAACTGAGCACATCAGCCGACGTAAGGCTGCGCTCGAACAGGCCGCCTGTGCCACCGGCTGCGATGACCGTGGCCTTGGCAGCAAAGGGCACGATTCGATTTTCGGTAAGGTCGTAGAGTACGGTTCCGGTTATTCTGCCGTTCGTGTCCTCAACAAGGTCGATAAGCTCATGGCGGGGGAGCAGGCGAATGCCGAGCGACTCGATCCAGGTCGTCAGAGCGTCCTCAAGGGGCTTGCGGGTGAGGCCGCGCCACATGCGCGTCTTGTGGTCAAAGCAGGGGATAAATTGCTTTTGTTGAGCACTCTTGGCGCTTTGCGGACGCTGGAGCTCAACGCCCAGGTCTTGCTCGAGCCAGTCAATCGCTTGGGGAATGCCGTGGACGAACGCTTGGACGAGTTCGGGGTCGGCAACGCCGCCGCCGACGGCCAGGATGGTGTCGATGAGGTCCTGCTCGTCGTCTTCGTTAACGGGTCCGATAAGCCCTAGGCCCCAGGTTCCGGGGAAGAAGCTCGATCCACTCATAGTCTTGCCGGCGCTTGCCACAGTGACGGTTGCACCCGTGCGTGCCGCTTCGATGGCGGCGCAAAGGCCTGCAATGCCAGATCCAATTACCAGTACATCAGTCGATTCCATCGGATTCCTTTCTCGTCCGGCGCATTGTCGCACGGGTGATCGGCAATGGGGCCGCAAAGACTCGGCAAATCGGTAAAGGGCAAATATGGCAGGTGGGCGTCATGGACGCTCTGACGCTCCATCTCATCACATCTTGTATTTCGCCCCAACTGATATATCGGCATTAGCTACCCTGCGACAGCGCAAACAAAAAGAGCCGCTACCTGGGTGGGTAGCGGCTCCAAAGCTCAACTATATGAGCATCGCGCGGGCGCGATTAGGCCTTGAGGGCCTCCTCGACGGCGACAGCGCAGGCGACGGTGGCACCGACCATGGGGTTGTTGCCCATGCCGATGAGACCCATCATGTCAACGTGCGCAGGCACGGAGGAAGAACCGGCGAACTGGGCGTCGGAGTGCATACGGCCCATGGTGTCGGTCATGCCGTAAGAGGCAGGGCCGGCGCCCATGTTGTCCGGGTGCAGGGTACGACCAGTGCCGCCACCAGAAGCGACGGAGAAGTACTTCTTGCCAGCCTCGAGGCGCTCCTTCTTGTAGGTGCCAGCGACGGGGTGCTGGAAGCGCGTGGGGTTGGTGGAGTTACCGGTGATCGAGATGTCGACGTTCTCGTGCCACATGATGGCAACGCCCTCGCGGACGTCGTCGGCGCCGTAGCAGTTGACGGCGGCGCGGGGACCATCGGAGTAGGGGATGGTCTCGACGACCTTGAGCTCGCCCGTGAAGTAGTCGAACTGGGTCTTCACGTAGGTGAAGCCGTTGATGCGGGCGATGATCTGAGCAGCGTCCTTGCCCAGACCGTTGAGGATGACGCGCAGCGGCTTCTTGCGAGCCTTGTTGGCGTTCAGAGCCAGGCCGATAGCACCCTCAGCGGCAGCGAAGGACTCGTGACCGGCCAGGAAGGCGAAGCACTCGGTGTCGTCGGAGAGCAGCATAGCGCCCAGGTTGCCGTGGCCCAGACCGACCTTGCGGTCCTCGGCGACGGAGCCGGGAACGGTGAAGGCCTGGATGCCCTCGCCGATGATGGCGGCAGCCTCAGAAGCGGACTTGGCGCCACGCTTGACAGCGAGAGCGCAACCGAGGGTGTAGGCCCACTCGGCGTTCTGGAAGGCGATGGACTGGGTGTTGTTGACGATCTCACGCGGGTTGAAGCCCTTGTCGGTGCAGATCTGCAGAGCTTCCTCGAGGGAGGCGATGCCGTTGTCGGCGAGGCACTTGTTGATCTTGTCAGCGCGGCGCTCGTAACCTTCGAACGTAACAGTCATAGTTATTTCCCTCCCTTTCTACTCGTGAACCGGGAACACGCTGGCGACGGAGTGAGTCTCCTCGTCGGTGCGCGGGTCGATGTACTTGGCAGCATTCTCCCACTGACCATAGTGGCCCATAGCGCCAGCGATGGCCTCCTCGGGGGTCTTGCCGGCCTTGACGGCGTCGGTGAACTTGCCGAGGTTCAGGAACTCGAATGCGATGATCTCGTTCTTGTCGTTGAGAGCCATGCGGGTGACGTAGCCCTGAGCGAGCTCGAGGTAACGAGCGCCCTTGGCCTTGGTGCCGAACATGGTGCCGACCTGAGAGCGAAGGCCCTTGCCGAGGTCGTCGAGGGAGGCGCCCACGGGCAGGCCGCCCTCGGAGAACGCGGTCTGGCTGCGGCCGTAAACGATCTGCAGGAAGATCTCGCGCATAGCAACGTTGATGGCGTCGCAGACGAGGTCGGTGTTGAGGGCCTCGAGGATGGTCTTACCGGGAAGGATCTCGGAAGCCATGGCGGCAGAGTGGGTCATGCCCGAGCAGCCGATGGTCTCAACGAGGGCCTCCTCGATGATGCCGTCCTTGACGTTCAGCGTGAGCTTGCAGGCGCCCTGCTGAGGTGCGCACCAACCCACACCGTGCGTAAGACCGGAGATGTCGGAAATCTCCTTAGCCTGGACCCACTTGCCCTCCTCGGGGATGGGTGCGGGGCCGTGGTATGCACCCTTGGCAACGGGGCACATGTTCTCCACTTCCTGTGAGTACTGCATGCCTCTCCTCTCTATCGTGTTGGCGTCCCGTCTGGGGGTCGTGGCTGGCGATTGCCGGGCGACCCTTCGAAAGGGACATGACATGCAGCCCCTATAATACCGCGAAATGCACGGAATATTCGGCGAACGGCTCAGTTTTCGTAGCGAGAAGTCCGGAAGTTTTAATTGAAACGGTTTAACTCTATGTTCTGTGGTCGTGAGTTTCCGTAGAGGGGGTCCGTCTTGGGCAAGCTTTTGGTCCGCTCTTGCAAGCGTTGCAGTGGTTGACCTGTTGCAACGGTGCCGTTCGCCGCCTGTTTGCTGCCTTTGGCCGCGCGAGTGTATTGTTTTGCGTGAATGTTTTGATGGCACGCTTCAATCGTGCTGTATTGGATGGTAAGCAGATCCCGGCGAAGGGAGCGCCATGCAGCGCGTTTGGAGAACGATTACCGGCTTTTACCATGTCTGTGCTCGCGGTGTGGGCAAACAGCTCATCTTTGAGGGCGATGAAGACCGGTGGGAGTTTTTGGAGCTGATGCGCGAGTGCTGCCGCGAGGAGGGCGTGACGGTTATCGCCTGGTGCCTTATGGGCACTCACGTGCACTTGGTGCTTGCAGATTACGAGGACAGGATGAGCGCGGCGATGCACCGGTTGCTTTTGACGTACGCGCGGCGGTTCAATAAACGCACGGGGCGCACAGGCCATCTGTTCCAGAACCGTTTTGACCGGCGTTCGCTCGATACCGACTGGCAGGTGATGGAGGCTATTCGCTCCGTACACGCCGATCCGCAGGAGGCGGGCATCAGTCTCATTGAGCGTTATCCCTGGAGCAGCTTTCCGGAGCATTTGTGCGCTTACGACGGTGACGCGGCCGATGTCGCGAGGGGATTTTCTGATCCTTCTTGCGTGCTTGAACTTTTTGGTTCTGCCGAGGGCTTTATTGCCTATTCGCTTTCGACGCCCGACGGCAGCGAGCCGGCGCTGTGCGATATGAAAGAGACGGAGTGGGAACGCCACGCCTTTGCCGACAAGATGGCGAAGGAACTCGGGGTTCCGCTTCGCGGGGTTAAAGCCGCACCGCCGGCGCAGCGCGATACCGTTATTGTTGGATTGAACAATGCCGGCTTTACGGTGCGCCAGATTGAGCGGTATACCGGGATTGGCAAAAGTACCGTCTCTCGTATCGTGCGCGCCCGCGCGCGAACGGCGATGCGGGCTGGCGGAAACGTGGCGTAGGACTGCCTGTGCACCGCAGCTGGGGTCGCCCATATGCCACAACCATTGTTCTAAAAGCTTGGTACGGTAAATGCACTTCTTAATATGCATAGAAAAATCGCCATCTTGCATAAAATAACGGCTCGGTCCGGGTTTGCCCGTGCCTACCCCCATCTGCGCCGTGCAAAAAACGGAGTTTTCAGCATCGTAGCGCTGTCGGCACCGCCGCAATCTTGCAACATACGGGTCCCGAAGCTATTGATTCCCGCCGTTGCGCCCCCGAAGCACGTGCCTGAGTCCCGTCAGACCGCGATGCTTGTTCTAAAACACAATATATATGCGCCTAAAGACATTGATTAACGCTTTCGATGCGTATACACACAGCTTGGCGTGCTGAATATTCGCAAAAATGCACGCCGCTTCCTATGGGACCCGTCTGCGGCAGGCGCGAAGCGAGTCTGAGCTTCGCAGAACGGGGCTTGGCGCATTGCTTGGCGGGCCCGGGGCCCTGCCGCAGGCCTTTGGTACTGTGGAAAACGCCCGTGCTCGCGTCTGGCTGTGTGGCAAATGTCAGACGGGGCGCCGGACGCGCGGACTTTGTGCATCTGTGCTCATTAGGAAAAAACAGAGCCGCCCGTATCGGGCGGCTCGGCAATCAAAAACCTTGGATTCGGGGCATACGCTACTGGTTAGCTTGCCCCTCGAGCATGCCGTCGAGGGTGCGCCAGGCGAGCTCGGCGCATTTGACGCGGGCGGGCATGTGCGAGATGTCCTGAAGCTGGGCGGCCTCGTCCAGGTCTTCCAGGTCTTCCTCGGAGAGCTGCTCGCCGCGGATCATGGCGAGGAAGAGCTCTGCCAGGCGGTGAGCTTCCTCGACGGTCTCGCCGGTGATGAGGTCGGCCATGATGTCGGCACTGGCCTGGCTGATGGCGCAGCCGTGGCCGGTAAAGGAGGCCTCCTCGATCACGTTGTTCTCGACACGTAGCTGCAGGGTGAGCTCGTCTCCGCAGCTGGGGTTGATGCCGTCGTGCTCGTGCGTGGGAGCATCCATCTCGTACTTATAGTCGGGGTGCGAGTTGTGCTCCATAAATGTGGTGGAGGTGTACAGATTACCCATTGAACGTGCTCCAAACGTGATGCAGGCCGGCGATGAACTTGTCGATGTCGGCCTTGTCGTTGTAGAAGGCCACGCTGGCACGGCAGCAGGCAAGGTTTTCGACACCCAGCCAGGTAAGCAGCGGCTGCGCGCAGTGGTGGCCGGCGCGGATGCAGACGCCGTCCATGTCCATGATGCTCGCGACGTCGTGCGGGTGGATGCCCTTGACGTTAAAGCTCACGACGCCGTGGTGGTTGTCCCAATAGATGGAGCCGATGATCTGGACAAAGTCGAGCTGCATGAGTTCGCCCATCAGGTAGTGGACGAGTGCCTGCTCGCGGGCCTGAATGTTCTCGTAACCCACCGTGTTGACCAGGTAGTCGAGTGCCGCGCCCGTGGCGAAGATGCCGGCGGCGTCCTGCGTGCCGGCCTCGAACTTCTCGGGGACGGGCGCCCAGACGGCGTCCTGCTCGGTGACAGAGTCGATCATTTCGCCGCCGGTGAGCATGGGCGGCATGGCGTTGAGCAGGTCCATCTTGCCCCACAGCACGCCGATGCCCATGGGGCCCATGGCCTTGTGTGCGCTAAAGGCAAAGAAGTCGGCTCCCAGGTCGGCCACATCGACCGGCATGTGCGGCAGCGACTGCGCGCCGTCGACGACCAGATAGCCGCCGTACTTGTGGACGAGCTTGCCGAGGTTCTTGACCGGGTTCTCGACGCCCAGCACGTTAGAAACCTGACCCACGGCCAGAATCTTGGTCTTGGGACCAACCTTGGCAAGAACCTCCTCGGTGGTGAGCTGGCCGGTCTTAGTGGGGTAGAGGTAGACGAGCTTGGCGCCGGTTTCGCGGCAGACCTGCTGCCACGGGATTAGGTTGGAGTGGTGCTCCATGATGGTGATGACGACCTCGTCACCGGGCTCGAGCACCGTGGGTGCAAAGCTCTTGGCGACCAGGTTGAGCGACTCGCTCGTGTTGCGGGTGAAGACGACCTCGTTGGCCTGGGCGGCGCCGATGAGGTCGGCGATCTGTTGGCGGACCTTCGCGATGGCGTCGGTGGCCTCGACGGACAGCGAGTACAGGCCGCGCAGGGGGTTGGCGTTCATGCGCTGATAGAAGTCGCGCTCGGCGTCGAGCACACAGGCAGGGCGCTGCGCGGTGGCGGCGCTATCGAGGAAGGCGATCTCGGGGTGCTGCTGGAAGAGCGGGAAATGCGCCTTGTAGGGGTTGGTCTCGATGTCTACGGTGGGCCAGCCGCGCGAAGCCTCGTCGCTGGCGTCGAGCTCCATGGGCTCGGGGGCAGTGCAGGTATCGCATTTAACGTGCTCGGTGTCGATCATGCGAGCTCCTCTTCAAAGTTGTCGATCAGGTTGTTGCCCAGGCGGACGACGGCGGCGCGGGTGCGCTCGTCGGTCGCGGAAAGCGCGGCGTCCTCCAGCTTGGCGCGGATGAACAGGTCCTCGGCGGCGTTTTGGTCAAGGCCTCGGCAGGCGAGGTAGAACAGTTGCTCGTCGCGGACGTGACCGATGGTGGCGCCGTGGTTGCCGGCAACGTCGTCCTCGTCGCAGAGAATGACGGGAACGGTCTTGTTGTCGACGCCCTTGTTGGCCAAAAGCACCGTCTCGCGCTCGGTGCCGGTTGCACCCTTGCAGCCGTGCACGAGGTCGATGGTGCCGCGGTAGACCTTCTTGGACGTGCCGGTCAGTACGCCGTTGGCGTCGATCTCGCACTCGGTCTTGCGACCGCGGTGGCGCAGCTCGTAGTTAAAGTCGCGCACCTGCTCGCGGGCGCCCAGGTAGTCAGTATCGATGGTGACCTTGGCGGTATCGCCCAGCAGGTCGCCGGCAAGGCCGGTGGCGCTGGCGCCGGCACCCAGGACGGTGTGCTGCACGTTGACGCGCGCACCCTCGTCCAGGAACAGGCCGGTGTCGTCGAGCGCGATCCAGCTATCGTCGAGCGTCTGCGTGCAGGTCACGTTGACGGTGGCGTACTCGTGGGCGCACGCGCGTAGCACGGAGCCCACGACGCCTTGGCCGGCAACGGGGGAGTCCAGGGCTATGCGTAGGTCGAGCGTTGCCTGCGGACGGGCGACGACATCGATGGCGGCGATGGCCGTGGCAGTGTCGACGCCACTCACGCGCACGGTAACCGTGGCGTGCTGGTATGCGGGCACATCGATGACGATGCACTTGGTGGCGTGGTCGATCAGATAGGTGCAGGCAGCCTCGCCCATGCCGGTCTCGAAGGCTTCGGCAGGGGAGAGCTCCTCCTCGAGCTTGATAGCGCCGGCCTGGTAGACGGAGGTGGCGGGCACGTCGAGCTCGGTCTCGGGCGTGATGCGGGCGCGGTCGGCGGCATCGCCAGGGGCGGAGGCGCGGCGCTCGGGGAAGCGCTCGGCCATGGCGTCCATGGCAGTATCGAAGGCGTCGGCCGCGCCGGAGAACTGCTCGTCCAGCCCCTCGACCTCAATGGCTTCGGCAGGAGCGACGGTAAGCTCGTCCGAAAGCTCAAGCTTGGTCTGGTTCATGCGCAGCCAGCCCCAGGTGGCAGCGGGCATCGCATTGACCTGCTCAAGTGTGGTAGCAGCGGTGTTGGTTTCCTGTTTCATTATCCGATCGCTCCTTCCATCTCGAGCTTGATCAGGTTGTTCATCTCGACGGCGTACTCAAGCGGCAGCTCCTTGGAGACCGGGTTGGCAAAGCCGTTGACGATCATGGTGCGGGCCTCTTCCTCCGAGATGCCGCGGCTCATCAGGTAGAACACCTTGTCGTCGCCGATGCGGCCGATGGTGGCCTCGTGGCCGATGTCGACGTTCTTGGCGCGGATGTCCATGGCCGGAATAGTGTCGGAGCGGCTCTGGTCGTCGAGCATGAGCGACTGGCAGCTCACGGTTGCCTTGGAGCCCTCGGCCTTGGGCGTGGCCACGATAGAGCTACGGAAGGTCTGGATGCCGCCGCTCTTGGAGATGCCCTTGGTCTCGACGGTTGCCGAGGTATCGGGCGCGTTGAGCACGACCTTGCAGCCGGTGTCGAGGTTCTGGCCGGCGCCGGCAAAGGTGATGCCGGTAAAGCTCGAGCGGGCGCGGCGGCCATTGAGCACGCTCATGGGGTAGAGGTAGCCCACGTGGCTGCCGAAGGAGCCGCTGATCCACTCGATGTCGCCATCCTCGTCCACGCGCGCACGCTTGGTGTTGAGGTTGTACATGTTCTTGGACCAGTTCTCGATAGTCGAGTAGCGCAGGTGCGCGCGCTTGCCCACAAAGAGCTCCACAGCGCCGGCGTGGAGGTTGGCCACGTTGTACTTGGGCGCGGAGCAACCCTCGATAAAGTGCAGATCGGCGTCATCCTCGACGATGATGAGCGTGTGCTCAAACTGGCCGGCGCCCTTGGCGTTGAGGCGGAAGTAACTCTGCAGCGGGAAATCGAGCTTGGTGCCCTTGGGCACGTAGACAAACGAGCCGCCCGACCACACGGCACCGTGCAGGGCCGCAAACTTGTGGTCGGTGGGCGGGATGAGCGTCATAAACTTCTCGTGGATGAGCGGCTCCCACTGCGGATCGTGCAGGGCCTCTTCGATGCCGGAGTAGACGATGCCCATCTTGGACGCGGTGTCCTGCATGTTGTGGTAGACGAGCTCGGAGTCGTACTGAGCGCCGACGCCCGCCAGGTAGCTGCGCTCGGCATCGGGGATGCCCAGGCGCTCAAAGGTGTTCTTGATGTCGTCGGGCACCGACTCCCAGTCGTGCTTTTGGTCGGT
>URFE01000041.1:0-13991 GCA_900546965.1 uncultured Collinsella sp. | reverse complement strand
ACGATATGGCACCGTGGGGACACATGTATGTCAATCCTGGTCTAACAGAGCCTTTGCTTTTGTTGCCCTGGAAGACTTTTTCTCACTGTTGCTTGCGGGTCGCGGAATGAATGCCGTCGCTTCGGGTGTGATCATTGCGGTCCAGCTCCTTGCCTCGGCCTCCATGGGGCTTATTGTGCCCAGTGTGATTGCTCATGTCGACAAGGGCCGTTTTGCGCGTATTTGCGGCATCGTGCGCCTTTCCTTGACTGCTCTGTTTTTGATTCCCTTTACTCCGGTCTATTTGCTGCCCGTGTTCTATGTACTGCAGACGGTCGCTTACTCGTTATTTGCTCCAATTAAATACTCAACTTTTCAAAATGCTGTCGATTCTTCGATGCGCTGTTCACTGATTTCGGTCCAAAGCCAGATGGTGGCGGTGGGTGCCATCCTTTTCTATCTGTTCAATGCTGCGTTGAGCAGCATCGCGGGCATTCGAGTCATATTGCTTGTAGCGCTCGGGATATCTTCTTTGGTGTATATCCCCGCGCTCTTTCGTCTTACAAGTCAAAGGCCATGAGTATTTGGGCACCGATAACTTATATATCAACGCAATAAACCCGAGCGCGAGGGCGTTTGGGTTTATTATTGAAGCGTATGTAACCTGGCGGCGCCACACCGCCTGTTAGTAGGGAGACACATGAACGTTCTGGTCGTCAACGCAGGATCTTCGACGCTTAAGTATCAGGTCATCGATACCAAGTCCCACAAGGTGTCCGCAAAGGGCTCCTGCGAGCGCGTCTGCTTTACCGGCGGTACCTTCACCCACGCTGCCAACGGTTCCAAGAAGGTGACCGAGAACATCGAGTTCCCCGACCACAAGGTCGCCATCGAGGTCGTCCTGAAGGACCTCGAGGCCAACGGCGTCAAGATCGAGGGCATCGGTCACCGCATCGTTCAGGGCGGTTGGTACTTCGGCGATTCCTCCCTCGTCGACGAGGACGTCCTCGCCAAGATCCGCGAGGTCGCTCCGCTCGCCCCGCTGCACAACAACCCCGAGGCCAACGTTATCGAGTACTGCCTGGAGCAGTATCCCGACCTGCCCAACGTCACGGTCTACGACACTGCTTTCCACTTCAATATGCCCGAGGTCGCCAAGACCTACGCCCTGCCCAAGGACGTCTGCGACAAGCTGCACATCCGTAAGTACGGCGCCCACGGCACCAGCTACCGTTACATCTCCAAGAAGGTCGCCGAGATGACCAACGGCGAGGCTCGCAAGGTCGTCGTGTGCCATATCGGCTCCGGTGCTTCCCTGTGCGCCATCGAGGACGGCAAGTGCATGGACACCACCATGGGTCTCACCCCGCTCGACGGCGTCATGATGGGAACTCGCTGCGGCTCTATCGACCCGGCTACCGTGTGCTACCTGCAGCGCGAGGGTGGCTACACCTTCGACGAGGTCGACGAGATGATGAACAAGAAGTCCGGCCTTTTGGCTGTGACCGGCGGCAAGACCAACGACTGCCGCAACGTCGAGGAGCTCGCCGCCGCTGGTGACCCCGATGCTCAGCTCGCCTTCGACATGTTTGTCTACAAGATTGCCGCTAAGGCAGCCGAGATGGCTACTTCTATGTGCGGTATGGACACCCTGGTCTTTACTGCCGGCATCGGCGAGCACGCTCCGGCTGTCCGCGCTGGCGTGGCCGACCGTCTGGCCTTTATGGGCGTCAAGATGGATCATGCCCGCAACGCCCTGCGTGGCGACGGCGCTTGGTGCCTGTCTGCCAAGGATTCCAAGGTCAAGATTTTCGTCATCCCCACGGACGAGGAGTTCATGATCGCCTCCGACGTCGAGCGCATCGTCAACGGCAAGTAATTGCAAAAGGGGAGGGGCTGGACGACCGAGCGCCGTTCGGCCCCTCTTTTGTGTTCGTTGGGCGATATGCCTGATAGCTATTTATTAAGTTGTGATAACTTCTTATTAACATGCGGCCGCCTTAAGGGGTCTGCGTCGACCGTATTGCACTGCAAAGGAGTCTCATGAACGTACTTGTTGTCAACGCCGGCAGCTCAAGCCTTAAATATCAGCTTTTGGATACCGATACCCGCGAGGTTTTCGCCAAGGGCAACTGCGAACGTATCGGTTCGGACATGGGCATCTTTGGCCACTCCGAGAACGGTGGCGCCAAGCAGACCGAGGAGGTCCCTTTCCCCGATCATCGCTCTGCTATCGCTCGCGTGCTCGAGGAGCTCGAGAAGACCGACTTTACGATTGATGGCATTGGCCATCGTATCGTTCAGGGCGGCTGGCACTTCGATGATTCCGCGGTCGTCGACGATGAGGTCATGGCTAAGATCCTTGAGGTGGCCCCGCTCGCTCCGCTGCACAATTACGGCGAGGCCGCGGCAATCGAATATTGCCGCGAGAAGTATCCTGAGCTGCCCAACGTGGCCGTCTTCGACACCTCGTTCCACATGACCATGCCCGAGGTCGCCTACACCTACGCGCTGCCCAAGGACGTGTGCGACAAGTACCACGTGCGCAAGTACGGCGCACACGGTACGAGCCACCGCTACGAGTGGATGATGGCCAAGGAGATCCTGGGCTCGCGCTGCCACCGTCTGCTTTCGTGCCATCTGGGCAACGGTGCTTCGCTTGCCGCCATTGAGGACGGCGTGTGCCGCGATACCACGATGGGCCTCACGCCGCTTGACGGCCTGATGATGGGCACCCGTTGTGGTTCCATTGACCCGGCCACCGTGTGCTACCTGCAGCGCGAGGGCGGCTACAGCTACCAGGAAGTCGACGACATGATGAACAAGCAGTCCGGCCTGCTTGCCATTTCGGGCATCTCCAACGACGCCCGCGACATCCGCACGCGCGCCTCCGAGGGAGATGAGCGCTGCCTGCTCGCCTTCGATATGTTTGCCTACAAGGCTATGCAGCAGGCCGGCTCCATGATCGCCTCCATGGCGGGCGTGGATACCATCACCTTTACCGCCGGCATCGGCGAGAACGACTGGTCGATTCGCAAGGCCTTCTGCGACTGCTTTGAGTGGCTGGGCGTGCGCATCGACAATAACAAGAACCGCGAGGCCGTGGGCAACGGCCCGCAGGTCATCAGCGCCGCCGGTTCCGCCGTCACGGTCATGGTCATCCCCACCGACGAGGAATACATGATCGCTCATGACGTCGAGCGTCTGACCAAGAACAACTAACGCATTCGTTTGTAATTGAGAGAAAGGCCTCCAGAGCAATAGCTCCGGAGGTCTTTTTGCTAGCAGGTGGACAGCGGAAACTCCATCCCATTTCGAGCGCAAATTCTGGGATAAGCTTTCCAGTTGAGGTACGTTGCGGAAAGTGCGACCCACAATCCGCCTCCAAACCGGGACACACTTTCCGGCACAACAACCGCCGAAGCCCAGCGGCCTTTCAATCTCCAAAGTGATCACCGCCAGCAGCGCCTGCGCTCCCAGCAACGACACCCATCCATTCAGATCCTCAGCCCCAATTCGTAGCCAAGCCGCCGTCCACTCCAGATATCCTGATTACTACGTAGTGGTAGAAGGCCGTACGGGCTAACCCCTGAAAACACTCCGCAGACCAGAAACGCCCCCGTTCGTAGCTCCGAAGGAGCAGAACGGGGGGCGTTTCATTGGTCGAGGACGTTTTCAGGGGTTAGCCCGTACGGCCTTCGGGCGAGTACGTACGCTACTCAGCCATCTGAGCCTGGACGGCGGTGATGGCCACGACACCCACGATGTCGTCGGCAGAGCAGCCGCGCGAAAGGTCGTTAACCGGCTTGGCGATGCCCTGCAGGATGGGGCCGTAGGCGTCAGCACCGGCGAAGCGCTGGACCAGCTTGTAGCCGATGTTGCCGGCCTCGAGGTCGGGGAACACCAGCACGTTAGCCTTACCGGCGACGGAGGAGCCGGGAGCCTTGAGCTGGGCGACAGTGGGGACGATAGCGGCATCGAGCTGCAGGTCGCCGTCGATGGCGAGCTCGGGAGCCTTCTCCTTGCAGAACTTTACGGCCTCTTGGACCTTCTTGGCGACCTCGCCGCCGGCGGAGCCCATGGTGGAGTAGGAGAGCATGGCCACGTGCGGCTCAACGTTGCCCATGAAGGTGGACCAGGAGTGAGCGGAGGCGATGGCGATCTCGGAGAGCTCGTCGGAGGACGGGTTGATGTTGAGGCCGCAGTCGGCGAAGATCAGCGTGCCGTCGGTGCCGAACTGCGGGGTGTCGGTGCACATCACGAAGAAGGCCGAGACCAGCTTGGTGCCCGGGGCGGTCTTGAGGATCTGAAGTGCAGGGCGCAGGGTGTCGGCGGTGGAGTGGCAGGCGCCGGAGACCAGGCCGTCGGCGTCGCCCATCTTGACCATCATGGTGCCAAAGTAGGTGGCGTCCATCACCTGGGCGCGAGCCTGCTCGATGGTAACGCCCTTCTTGGCGCGGAGCTCAGCAAACTTCTGCGCGTACTCCTCGTGCTTCTCGGCATTGCGCGGGTCGATGACGGTAGCGCCGGGAACGTTGATCTCGTCGGGGTTGCCCAGGATGACGATCTTTGCCAGGCCCTCCTCGATGATTTTGGTGGCCGCGACGATAGTGCGCGGATCCTCGCCCTCGGGCAGGACGATCGTCTTAAGGTCGGCCTTGGCGGCAGACTTCATACGGTTTAGGAAATCGCTCATGTTACTCCTTACAAGCGTTTCGCTAAGCTCCAGGCACCCGGCTGTTCACGAATAAACCCGCTGCTAGCGGGTTTACCTTTCAATTATGTACGCCGCGGTGCTTGAGCTTTCCTTGTGTGGCAAGCTCATTATAGGACGCATTAGCGCTATAATCGCTCTGATAAATATGTCTCGAAGAATGTTCGAGAAAAGCCCAGCTAACGAGCCCGTGGCTTTTGACAAGGAGTATCGATGCAGATTACCTCAGGCCTGCCTGAAGGCTTTAACGCCGGCGCGTACGACATGATTGTCGTCGGTGCTGGATATGCCGGTGCCGTTTGCGCCCGCCGTCTTGCCGAGACCATCGGCTATCGTGTTGCCGTTTTGGAGCGCCGTAGCCACATTGCGGGCAATGCCTATGACTGCACTGACGAGGCCGGAATCCTGATTCACGAGTACGGTCCGCATATCTATCACACCTTTAACGAGCGCGTGCACAATTTCCTGTCGCGCTTTACCAAGTGGACGGATTATCAGCACAAGGTGCTCGCCAACATCAACGGTACCCTTATGCCCGTGCCCTTCAACCATGCGAGTCTCAAGCTCGCCTTTGGTGACGAGCGCGGCGAGGAGCTGTATCAGAAGCTCGTGGAGACCTTTGGCAAGGATGTCAAGGTGCCCATTATGGAGCTGCGTAAGAAGAACGACCCGGATCTTGCCGAGGTCGCCGATTACGTCTACGAGAACGTCTTTTTACATTACACCATGAAGCAGTGGGGCCAGACGCCCGATCAGATCGACCCCTCGATCACCGGCCGCGTTCCCGTCTTTGTGGGCGATGATGACCGCTACTTCCCGCAAGCTCCCTTCCAGGGCATGCCGCAGGAGGGCTACACGGCGCTCTTTGAGCACATGCTCGACCACGACCTGATCGACGTGTTCTGCGACGTGGACGCCCGTGACCTCTTTGAAATCGACGACACCACCGTCAAGATCGACGGCAAGGTCTATGGTGGCGAGATCGTCTACACCGGTCCACTCGACGAGCTGTTCAACCTCGACTTGGGTGCGTTGCCGTACCGCACGCTCGATATGAAGTTCGAGACGCTCGATATGGACCAGTTCCAGCCCGTGGGCACTGTCAACTACACCACGAGCGAGGACTACACGCGCATCACCGAGTTCAAGAACATGACCGGTCAGGTCCTGCCCGGCAAGACCACCATCATGAAGGAGTACTCCAAGGCCTATACGCCCGGCTCGGGCGAGACGCCGTACTACGCCATTCTTGAGCCCGAGAACCGTGAGCTCTATGAGCGCTATCTTGAGCGCGTCCAGAACCTGACGAACTTCCACCCGGTGGGTCGTCTGGCCGAGTATCGTTACTACGATATGGACGCCGTGACCAATTCTGCCCTCGATCTTTCGGATGAGATTATCGCCTGCCATGCATAAAGTCATAACATTCGGTATTCCCTCGTATAACGCCGCCAAGGACATGGACCATTGCATCACCTCCATCTTGGAGGGGAGCAATTACGCTACCGATATCGAGATTATCGTGGTGGACGACGGCTCCAAGGACGAGACGGCCGATAAGGCCGATGAGTGGGAGGCACGTTATCCTGGAATCATCCGCGCGGTGCACCAGGAGAATGGCGGTCACGGTATTGCCGTCCTTTCGGGTCTGCGCGAGGCGCAGGGCACCTACTACAAGGTTGTCGACTCGGACGACTGGCTTGACGGCGCTGCCCTTTCGACCATGCTGTCGATTCTGCGTGGCTTTGAGGAGCGCGACCAGCGCGTTGACCTGTTTATCTCGAACTACGTGTACGAGAAGGTTTACGAGGGCACGCATACCGCTATTGGCTACAAATTTGCCCTGCCGCGCAAAAAGATCTTTTCCTGGGATCAGATCGGTCATTTCCGCCTGGACCAGAACCTCCTCATGCACAGCCTGTGCTATCGCACGGATGTGCTGCGCGAGTCCAACCTTCCCATGCCGCCGCACACGTTCTATGTGGACAACATCTACGCCTACGTGCCGCTGCCGCGTTGCAAGACCATGTACTACGCCGACATCGACCTCTACCGCTACTTTATCGGTCGCGAGGGCCAGAGCGTCAACGAGGCAACGATGGTCAAGCGTCTGGACCAGCAGTTCCGTGTTACGCGTATCATGATGGAGTCGTACCACTTGTACAGCGATGTTGGGTCGTCGCGCCTGCGTTCGTACATGATGGGCTACTTCACCATGATGATGGCGATCTGCTCGGTGCTTACCAAGCTTTCCGAGGAAGATTGCGCCGACGAGCGCCTAAAGACGCTGTGGAATGATTTGAAGGCCTATGACGAGCGCATGTATCGTCGTGCCCGCTACGGCGTGGTCGGGTTCTTCACCAATCTGCGCGGTCGTGCCGGTGACAAAACCACACTCGGCCTATACCGTCTTGCCTCAAAGATCTTCAAATTCAACTAGCTGCTGAGTAATCGCTGCTGATAGGTTGACTGGGCCCCTTGGCCTTTAGTTTGCTACTGCGAACAGTCCTGCTCGCGCGGAACTTGTATCAAACTAAAGGCCAAGGAGCCTCTGCTATAAGAATCGATTGTCAGGTTATTTGAATTTGAAGATCTTCGAAGCGCGGTACACAGGGGCCTGGGCTGAAAAGAATTAGGTTGGAAGTCGGTCGGAGGCGGGCGGGCATTACGTTTGTCGCGAGTTCCGCATGCAAAGAAGGCCACTTAATGTGGCCTTCGTCTTGCATAGGACTGTAGAGCAGCAAACGTAATGCCCGCCCGCCTCCGACCGACGGTCGAGTGAGATTACTTCGCAGCACCTGGGATTCCGTGGGAGGTTTTGGCGGTTTTGGCTCCGTTTACGATGGCGGTCTGTAGGGCCCTTACGGCGAGCATGCCCAGCAGGTCTAGGGGAACGGCGACGCTTGCCTGGGCGCCCAGTTTGCCGCTGGCGAGGGTGTAGATGGTGTCGCCGTCGTTGGTGGTGTGCGTGGGACGGATGGCGTGTGCGTAGGCGTCTGCGGCCATCTGGGAGACCTTGGTGGCTTGTGCCTTAGTGAGTTCCACGTTGGTGATGATGCAGCTGATGGTGGTGTTGGTGCGGTCGAGCGGCATCTGCATGGATCCGGCGGCGGCAAAGGCTGCGAGTTCCATGTCGACGATCTGGTCGCTATCGGCTGCGGCGCGCATGCCGGCGACCCACTCGCCGGTGAAGGGGTCGACAACGTTGCCGCAGGCGTTGACCGAGACCACGGCGCCCACCTTGATGGGGCCGAGTGCCACGGCGGCAGCTCCAAGGCCGGCCTTCATGCAGGTGGCGGGCCCCATGAGCTTACCCACGGTGGCGCCCGTGCCGGCGCCTACGTTGCCCTGTTCGAGCTTGGTGGGGGTGTGGTCGAGTGCTTCGCGCACGGCGGCGATGCCGGCCTCAATGTCGGGGCGCACGGTGGGGTCGCCAAAGGCAAGGTCGAAGATACAGCTGGAGCACACGATAGGCACCTGCGTGGGGCCGACGGGAAGGCCGATGCCGCGGCTCTCAAGCTCGCGAGCGACGCCGCTTGCAGCTTCGAGGCCAAAGGCCGATCCGCCCGAAAGGCAGACGGCGTGGACCTTGTCGACGGTGTTCTCGGGTCGTAGCAGGTCGGTCTCGCGCGAAGCGGGAGCGCCACCGCGTACGTCAACGCCGCCGGTGGCGCCCTCGGGTGCCACGATTACGGTGCAACCGGTGCCGGCCTCCTCGTCCGTATAGTTGCCATAGCAAAAGCCATCGACATCGCAGACGTCAATGGCCTCGAGCAGTGTATCCATGTTTAACTCCTATCGGTTTTCCGCCGCGCCTTGTGCCCGGTCGGGATCCGTACGGTACGCCAAAATTGTAGGCGCTGGGGAATACCCAGCGCCAGATGCAATTACGAGAGTTTTTGAATCGCGCGCGCGACGCGGGCGATGGGTAGGCCCACTACGTTATAGAAGTCGCCCGAAATATCGTGCACGAGCATGCGGCCGCCTGTGCCCTGGATGCCGTAGGCGCCTGCCTTATCCATGGGCTCACCCGAGGCAACGTAGTGCTCGATCTGCTCGTCGGTGAGCTCGTAGAATGTCACGTCGGTCACATCGACAAACGACAGGCTCTCGGCGGCATGCGGGGCGGCCGTATCGCCTGCCTTAACGATGCAGACGCCGGTTGCGACCTGGTGCGTGCGGCCCGAAAGCTCACGGAGCATGGTGCGCGCCTCGCCCTCGGTTGCCGGCTTGCCCAAAATCTTGCCGTCGAAGGTGACGATGGTGTCGGCCGCGACCGTCAGTTCTTTGGGCTCGGCATACTCGGCAGCAACGGCAGCCGCCTTGGCGCGTGCCAAGCGCTCGACAAGTGTGAGCGGAGCCTCGCCATCAAAGGGCGTTTCGTCGATATCCGCGGGAATCACGCGAATGTTGTAGCCTGCCTCGCGCATCAGCTCTATGCGGCGCGGCGATTGCGAAGCCAAAATCATAGTTGGATGCCCTCGGCGACCTTCTCGACGGCCTTGTCGCCAGCGAGCGTGCGCAGCAGCTCCAATGCAAAGGGGAGTGACTGTGCCATGCCGCTGGCAGTGATGATGTTGCCGTCTTGCGTGACCTTCTCGCCAGTATAGGCGCCTTCGGGGAAGCTTTTCTCAAAGCCAGGGAAGCACGTGGCGTGGCGCCCCTCGAGTAGGTCGAGCTCGCCCAGGATAAACGGGGCGGCGCAGATGGCGGCGACGTGCTTGGTCGCGGCGAACTCGCAGACCACGTCGCAGACGCGCTGATCGGCGCGCAGGTTGGTGGCACCGGGCAGGCCGCCGGGCAGCACGACGCAGTCGTACTCGTCAAAGTTGATCTCATCAAAGAGCGCATCGCAGGTCACGGGGATCTGCAGCGAGCTTACGACCTCACGCGTGGGCATAATCGAGACGAGCGTGGCACGCACGCCGCCGCGACGCATGACATCGACCATGGTCAAGCATTCAATAGTTTCAAAGCCATCGGCGGCGAGAACGGCAACGCTGGGCATGAGGGTTCCTTTCATAGGCGGCATACAATTAGCCGTCTTATACCCCGAAGACCTCCGCTTGCCACGCTCGATTTCCCAATGATTTTCTGAGCAATGATTAAGCGGCTAGTTGCGCCTAAGGTGGACGACGGTCTCGCAGTGGAAGGTTTGTGGGAACAGGTCGACTGGCGTGATCTTTACGGGGGAGAAGGTGCCTTCTTCGACAAAGCGTTTGAGATCGCGCGCCAGGGTGGCCGGGTCGCAGCTCACGTAGGCGACATCGCGGGCACTCGTGCTGGCGATAAGGCCGATCGCCTCGGGGGCGAGGCCTGCGCGCGGCGGGTCGACCACCAAGATGTCGGCATCCTGGTCGGGGAACTCGCGCACCGCGTCTCCGCCAATGACGTCGACGTTATCAAGCTTGTTGATTTCCAGGTTACGGCGTAGATCGCGCACGGCGGGGCCGTAGGCCTCGACGGCGGCGACAAAGTCGCAGCGGCGGGCGAGCGGCAGGGTAAAGGTGCCGGCACCGCAGTACAGGTCCACGGCAAGCTCGTCTTCCTGCGGGTCGAGCGCTTCCATGACAAGATCGATCAAAATCTCGGCACCCTTGGTGTTGACCTGGAAAAAAGACGGGGCAGACAAGCGCATCTGATCCTCGGCGATATTCTCGGTCCATGAGCCCTCTCCGGCGAGCATTTCGACCTTGGAGACACGGCGGGCCTTCTTTTCGCCCTTGCTCATCACGCGTACGATGCTCGTAGGATGAGCGGCGTCCGCCAGCACGCGGGAGACCTGCGAGCGCGGAAAAGAGCCTGTGGGCGTCCAGAGTGCGACCTCGAGTGCCTTGGTGCGGCGCGATGCGCGAATGCCCACGCGTTCGAGCCCCAAGTCATGGCTGCCGCTTAGATAGTTGAGTGCGCCGACGACCGATTTGAGTGCCTTCGGGAAGCGCTTATCGAACAGCGGACACATATCGACGGTCACGATTTTGCTGGGGTCGACACCGTGCATGCCAAGGCGCACGCGACCGTTGACGACGGTCGGTTCGAGCTCGATTTTATTGCGGTAGCCCCAGTCGTCCTTGGTGTGGCAGATGGGCTGTACCAACTCATCTGCCAGCTCAGGAGCGAACTTGCCGATGCGCTCGAGCGTGGAGCGCAGGTTTTGCTCCTTGGCGGCGAGCTGTGCCGTGCGTGAGAGATTGCCCCACGAGCAGCCGCCGCAGATGCCCACGAAGGGGCAGGGAGACTGAATGCGATCGGGGCTTGGCTCCAGAATCTCGGTGGTGCGGGCGCGCATGAACGACTTGCCGTCCTGTACGACCTCGGCCTCGACGGTGTCGCCTGCCACGGCACCCTGCACAAAGACGGCCTTGCCGTTGTCGGCGTGCGCCAGCCCGTCGGCGCCGTAGGTCATCGATTCTATAGTGAGCTTCATATTCCTGCCTGTCATTCGCGTTGTTGTTCGCACCATGGTAGCAGGGAAAAGCGCCCCGCATCCGAGGCTTTCCTCAAATGCGGGACGCTTCTACAAACTGCTTCTACAAACGACTATTTCGTCTTGCCGGTAATGAGCGTCTTAAGACCCAGGCCGATCAGACCCAGGCCCATGCGCACGCGGCCGGGGCGATGGCGCTCGATGGCCTTGGTCTTGCCAGCGGGCTTATCGCGACGGGCGCTCGTCTCGGGTGCGGGCTTGGTGACCTGCGGATCGGGCTGAGGTGCAGGTGCAGGCTCGGGCTCAATGACGGTCGCCTGGACCTCTTGGACCTTGGGTGCTACTGGCTGCGGCTCGGCCTCGGAGGCAGGTTCCGCCTCAATGACGGGCTCGGGCGCGGCCTCGGCGTTGCGATAGGCGCGCTCCAGCAGGGCTTCCTGTGAGTTGAAGGGTTTCTCACCCTCTGCACGCTCCACGGGGACCCAGGTGCCGTCGCTCGTGAGGCTGCGGGCCTTCACGTTGTCGCGCAGCTGCATGCCCATGTACTCGTGCACCAGGGCGCGGCAGGTGGGGTCGAGCACGGGGAAGGCAATCTCCACGCGGTGCTCGGTGTTGCGCGTCATCATGTCTGCCGAGCTCAGGTAAATCATGTCCGAGTCCACGCCGAAAGCATAGACGCGCGCGTGCTCCAAAAAGCGTCCGACGATGGAGCGGACATGCACGTTCTCGGTCTTGCCCGGAACACCGGGCTTGAGGCACGAGATGCCTCGGATGATCATGTCTACGCGCACGCCGGCACACGATGCCTCGGCGATCTTGTCGATAACCTCGCGGTCGGTCAGCGAGTTGAGCTTAAAGAACACGCGGGCGGGCTCGCCGGCAAGGGCGCGCTGGATCTCGCGGTCAAGCCCGCGCATGATGAGCGGTTTCAGTCCGACGGGCGCCACACCCAGGAAGCGGTAGTCGCCGCGCAGGTTGCCCAGCGACAGATTGCGGAAGAACAGGTTGGCGTCCTCGCCGATGCCGGGATGGGCTGTCATGAGCATAAAGTCGCTGTAGAGTTTGGCCGTCTTCTCGTTAAAGTTGCCGGTGCCCAAAAGTGTGAGGCGCGTTAGCGCCATGCCCTCGCGATAGGTGAGCTGGCAGATCTTTGAGTGGCATTTAAAGCCCTCGGAACCATAGATGACGGTGCAGCCGGCCTCTTCCAGGCGCTCGGCCCACTCGATGTTGTTCTGCTCGTCAAAGCGTGCGCGGAGCTCCATGAGCACCGTGACCTCTTTG
Source organism: uncultured Collinsella sp. (assembly GCA_900546965.1). Lineage (GTDB taxonomy): Bacteria > Actinomycetota > Coriobacteriia > Coriobacteriales > Coriobacteriaceae > Collinsella. The sequence goes on along the minus strand of URFE01000041.1, from coordinate 1,590 downwards.
CCGTTCTCGGCAGCATCGATCAGCGACTCGCATAGGCGGCTCTGCTTGGCCACGCGGTAGAGCGTGATGCGCAACGAGATGCACTCGGGGTCGTAGGCGGCTTCGTGCACCAGATCCAGGAAGGGGTTCATGGCCTCGTAGGGATAAAAGAGCAGCTTGTCGTGCTGCAGCACCTGCTCGCGGATGGAGCGGGTCATGTCGATGGTGGGATTGGGCTGCGGCTTAAACGGCGTAAAGAGCAGCTCGTTGCGCAGGTGCTCGGGAATCTTGCCCTCAATGCCAAAGACGTAGCCCAGGTTGAGCGGGATATCGCAGGTAAAGACCGAGCGACGCGAAAGCTCGAGCGCCTTGCGGATAGTCTTGAGCGTCGCCTTCTCGAGCGATCCCGAGACCGCGAGCACTACCGGCTGCAGGCGCAGGCGCTTCTTGAGAATGCGCTTCATGTGCTGGCGGTAGTCCTCTTCCTCCTCGACGCCCTCGCCGTCCGGATCGATGTCAGCGTTGCGGGTGACGCGGATCAGCGCACGATCCAGCGGCTTATAGGAGCCAAAGCAGCTGTCCAGGCAGGCGAGGATGACGTCCTCGAGCAAGATGTAGGAGTAGGTGCCGGTGGGCGAGGGGATCTCGACCACGCGGTTCATCGAGGCGGGAATCTCGATAAGGCCCAGCAGGCTCTCCTCGTCGGTGGCACCGTCCAGACCACAGGCCAGATAGAGCGCGCCATTGCGCAGGTTGGGGAAGGGGTGGCGAGGATCGATGACCAGCGGCGAGATGACCGGTGACACGTAGGCCTGGAAGTAGCGGGTTACAAAGGTGCGCTCCTCGGGCGTAAGCGAATCGATGCGGGCGCGGTGAACGCCCAAGGTGTCGAGCTTGCCCTCGATGCTCTTAAAGATGGACTCCCAACGGGTAAGGAGCCCGGGCATTTCGGCCATGACAGCATCGACCTGTTCGGAGGCGGTCATATTGCTCTTGTTGTCGACAGGTTGTTTTTTGAGCTCCGCCAGATCGGACAGGCCGCCCACGCGCACCATAAGGAACTCGTCGAGGTTGGACTCGAAGATCGAGACGAACTTTAGTCGCTCGAATAACGGAACGGTTTCGTCGAAGGCTTCGTCGAGCACGCGGTTGTCAAAGCGTAGCCAGCTGAGCTCTCGGTTTTGCGTGTACGAGAAGTCGCGCGGCGGTTTGCGCAGCTTTGCGGCGGCTTGCTTCTTTTCGATTTTGCTCGGCATATGCATCTGTCCGTTCAGTCCCCACAAGGGACGGTAGCCTAACACTAATCACTATTGTCTCAATTTAGTCGACCGCTGGCACGGACGTATCGCGTGAACGGTATCTTTACCTACTTCTTACGCTGACAAGTCATAGGACTGACGTCCTGCTCGTCTGCAAGCGGTCTATATCCTCACTCAACTGGTACGTAAGTGTGAATAAGAATGATGGATAGCTGAATATCATTGAATGCAGGCGGAAACGTAAACAAACATCATTTATATACATAAAACCGATTTAGCTATGCAATTCTGAATCAAAAGTTTAGAGACTGTCTCTTATACACATCTCCGAGCCCACGAGACATCTCAGGAT
>URFE01000040.1:0-14012 GCA_900546965.1 uncultured Collinsella sp. | reverse complement strand
TGTCTGCGCGGGTGAGCACGGGTGCGTCGTTGATTCCGTCACCGACAAAGGCGAGCTTGCCCTTGCTCGATTCGACTGCCAGCAATGCCTCGACGCGCTCGACCTTATCGCCTGGCATGAGCTGCGCGTGGAACTCGTCGAGCCCCAGCTGCTTGGCCACAGACGCTGCAACCTCCTCACGGTCGCCCGTGAGCATGACGGTGCGTTTGACGCCGGCAGTGTGCAAGTCGCGAATCGCCTGCTTGGCATCGGCCTTTATGGTGTCGGCAATTACGATATGGCCGGCGTACGTGTCATCGACCAGTACATGGAGGATCGTACCGACGACCTCGCAATTGGGGGCGTCGATACCGGCCGCAGCAAGCATCTTGGCATTGCCGACGATGACGCGCTTGCCGTCGATATTCGCCGTCACGCCATGGCCCGCGTCATTGGTGGAGTCGCTTACGCGTTTGGGATCGAGCTCGCCCTGGAAGGCGGTGCGTACCGACTGCGCGATGGGGTGATCGGAAAACGACTCGGCAAGGGCCGCGACCTCAAGCAGTGACTGCTCGGTATAGCCGGTCTCGGGGTGTACCGCCACGACCGAAAACGTGCCGTTGGTGAGCGTGCCGGTCTTGTCAAAGACGACGGTGTCCACATCGGCGAGCGTCTCGAGGTAGTTGGAGCCCTTGATGAGGACGCCCAGCTTGGATGCACCGCCAATGCCGCCAAAGAAGCTGAGCGGGACGCTAATCACGAGCGCGCACGGGCAGCTGACGACCAGGAAGGTCAGGCCGCGCAGGATCCAGTCGGACCAGGCGCCGGTGACCAAGCCGCCGCCGAGCGCGAGTGCCGCGGCAGCGCCGGTGACGGCGGGCGTGTAGACGCGGGCGAAGCGCGTGATAAAGTTCTCAGTGCGCGCCTTCTTTTCGCTGGCATTTTCCACGAGCTCCAGGACGCGTGCGACGGTGGACTCGCCAAAGGGCTTGGTGGTGCGCACGTGGATGAGGCCCGTCATGTTGATGCAGCCGCTGATGATGTCGTCGCCGGACTTGGCGGGGCGGGGGATTGACTCGCCCGTGAGAGCGGCGGTGTCGAGCTGGGTTTCGCCCTCGACGATGACGCCGTCGATAGGCACGCGCTCACCGGGCTTGACCACGATCACGGTGCCGACGGCGATGTCATCGGGGAAGACCTGCTCGAGTGTGCCGTCGGGCTGCTCGACGTTAGCGTAGTCGGGCGCGATGTCCATCATGGCACTGATCGACTTGCGGCTCTTGCCCACGGCGTACGCCTGAAACAGCTCGCCGACCTGGTAGAACAGCATGACGGCGGCGCCTTCGGCCATGTGCGGGTCGGTATCGGGGAAGAGCACCATGGCAAACGCGCCGATGGTCGCGACGGCCATGAGGAAGCTCTCGTCGAAGGCCTTGCCGCGGCGGATGTTATTGAATGCCTTTTGCAGTACGTCGTAGCCGGCAATCAAAAACGGCACGAGGAACAGCACAAAGCTGGCGTAGATGTCGCCCGGGGTGCCGAATGCGGCAGTGAGGGTGCCGAGCTCATCGAGGGCGTACACCACGGCAAAAATGCCCAGCGCTACCAGGATGCGGTTGCGCTTATGCTCGAGTGATTCTTTTTTCTTGCGCTTCTTCTTTTTCTTTTTGGGGTCGGCGGTGGCCATGACTCGTATCCTCCCATTTGAATGAATGAACACTCGCTCATATAATTTCGCGAGCAAAGGCCGCGGCAAGCGCGGCCTTGCAGGTTGGCGTAAACCTGGGCTAGAGAATGATCTCGCAGTCCGGCTCGGCGTCGGCCGTAAACTCAACAACGCGGTTGAGCACCTCGTCGAACTCAGCATCATCGGCCTCGAGCGTCAGCTTCTGGGTCATAAAGTTGACGGACACGGATTTGACGCCCTCGAGCTTGGCCAGCTCGTCCTGAAGCTCGCGCGCACAGTTGGCGCAATCGATCTCGTCGAGTTTAAACTGCTTTTTCATGGTGGGTTCCTTTCTCTGTATTTGCGGCTTGGGTGCAGGCCGCGCTGGTACCGTGGTTGGTCGCTATTCGCAGATGTGGCTCATGCCCTGGTTGAGCATGGTGTAGACGTGGTCGTCGGCGAGCGAGTAGAGGATATTGCGCCCGTCGCGCCGGAATTTAACCAGGTGCGACTGCTTGAGTGTGCGCAGCTGGTGCGACACCGCGGACTGCGAGGTTTCGGTCGCTTCGGCGATGTCTGCCACGCAGAGCTCGCGGCCCATGAGGGCATAGAGGATCTTGATGCGCGTGGTGTCGCTGAAGACCTTGAACAGGTCGGCGAGGTCGTACAGCAGCTCCTCGTCGGGAAGGTCCTCGGGCGAGCAGGTGGTGGGAATCGCGGGCTCGGTGGCCTCGGTGTCGGGTTTCATTTCATCAACGCGGATGCTCATTGCAATATCCTTTCATATGAACATGCGCTCATAAAACTTGCTTCCGATTATATGAGCGCATGTTCATATGTCAATAACGTTTAAGTAATTCATCGGACAAAATGATGGGGAATAGTGGACGAGACCCCGGACTGAGCGGTTTTGATAGTCGATGCCGAGGTGGGTGCCCCCGCGCCGTGCAAAAATTGGAGTATTCTGCAACTATAGGGGGTCCGCTAATTTATTGCAGGTCATATAATGCAGTTCAAGAGTTATCTTAGGGTGTTAATCCGATGAGTTCTTCCTCAAATGTTGCCTAACGCTCTCACGCAAGAGTGATTTCGCTCCACATTTGGATCCACTCGAGGGTGATAGACATCCGACCCTGCTGAATACTCGCAATTTTGCACGTCGCTAGGGTACCCACCTTGTTAGCCGGCCTAGTCTCCGGCCCCGAAGACCTTGCCCTCGGGCGTGAGACTGCTTGTTTGGACAAATGATGGGCTGTTGGATTCGACAGTCTGCATGTCATCGATTGCTGCAACTTCATTAATTGTCGGGTCATCCAGCGTGATGCCCTCGAGTGTTGCTTTTTCGAGGTCGATTCGTTGACGCTCTTCGGAATCCTGGCGAAGCTGCTTCTGAATTCGCTTTTTCTCTTCTATAAACCTTCTGAGAACAAACTGTCTCAGGTCCTCTTGCATGACTTGAAAGTCTTTTGGCAGACGCGAGGGGCGTACGCCCTCTTTCCGCTGGATTGCTTCCATGACCCTAACAAAAGAGCTGGCATGCATAAAGGAATAACGGCTGACGGTGATGATTCCGTACCCCATGGACGCAAGTGCATTCTTGCGCTCCTCATCGATGGCGCGGTCTTCTTCCGCGTCATGATAAAAACCGTTGTATTCAATGTCTGTGCGAGATTTCTTTAGATACGCATCCATAAAGAACTTTTTGCGTCTCGTGAGATTCTTCGCGGCAGCGGTGACCTGCACCTCGTAATCGGTCTCAACTCCCTTAATACCAAGCCCTCCTTCGCTTTTGGGCAGCGTTAGCATCATGACAAAGGCCGTTTCCATAGGAGACCGGCATCCGTCGCGCACACATTGGATCGCCTTTCGGGCAAGGGCCAGACCGTCGCATCTGGTAATGGAATTAAAGAACTGCTTTAGCCTCTCGGTCGAGGTGAGCGCGAAACGCTCGGTATAGGAGGTGGAAGAGTCGGTTCCAAGGGAGTAAGCGCTGCACAGTTCAAAGTAGTACTCCACTAGTTCGCGAAAAGAAAGATAGGTGGCGGCCTGAAGTGCGCAAAGCTCAACGCCAACAACGAAGATGCCATCTTTGAGCTCTACAAAGCGTGAGCTCGAGAATCGTTTTGAAGAAACGTGGCATTGACAGTTCATTGCATAGCGCGCATTCCTGCGATCAAACACCATCACCTCGAGGGAATCATTTGCGTCGAGGGAAACATCATGTTTGGTGAGCCATTCTGCGGCTGCGTCAAGGAGCGTTCCGGTGGGACATGATCCGTAAATCGCGGCAGGACAACAGGACTCGATGCCTTTCGCAGACACCGAATGCGCGGCCTGGTAGACCGCTTTTGCAGTGGTATGTGACAATACGATACTCATGGTATATATCGTGTCAGCTAATGCCGTGTTGATGGCGCTGAGTGAAAAAGTCGTTTTAGAGGTCTAACCAAATGCTGTCCAAAAGCTTGACGCAATTATGAGTTGGTATGCCCTAAATATAAGTTTTCGCAGCTTAGCTATAGCATATAACTACTCAATTGCTGCACATTTGATTGTGATGCATCACCATTCGACAACGAATTACGTGTCGGGAATTGGCCAAAATCGTTCAAAATGAGGGTTCAGAATTTGTGATGGCAGATCTATCTGTGGAATGTAGGACGGCCCCGCTGCGGGGTTTTCCGCTGCGAGGCCGCTCGTGATCTACGCCGGAGTTTGTCGTAGACGTTTCTACTTGGCAAACAGGTTCTTGAGGTTGAACTCGGCTTGGACGGTGCGGAGCATGAGGTCGGTGTCGTCCAGACCCAGATGCTGCTCGTTGGCATCGGCGGCGAGGGTGCCACGGCGGCGCGCCCAGTTCTCGAGCGCGGCGGGCGCGGACTCGCGGGGGAGCGAGCGCACGTCGGCGTCCAAGCTGCGGCAGATCTGGCGCGAGTCGATGACGATAATCTTGCCGGCGCGGCGTGCCTCGGCGTAACCGTCCAGATGAATTTTGAACCAGCTGTCCTCGAACGCGGCGTTATGCGCCATGTACGGGTACTTCTTCATAAGCTTGAGCAGCTGCTTCTGCAATTCCTTGTTCTCGCGGAAGGGCGTTTTGCCGTCGATGTCGTCCCAGGTGATGTGGTGGATATTCGACAGCGGCACATCCTCGCCGCGGTAGATATCGGGCAGGCCGCAGTAGTGTGCCTCGGCGTCATGCGGCACGGCGTCGCTGGTGAGGTCCATGATTTCCCAGCCCACGTTGATGATATAGCCGCGCTCGGGTGCACGGCCGGTGGTCTCGATGTCGATACCGAGCACGGTGCCCTGGATGGGCTTGCGGGCGTAGGCCACGCCGAGCGCGTCGCGGTCGCCGCGGATCTCGCGCATGACCGACGCGGCGGTGCGCTTTTGCATCTTACCGATGGCGGCGCAGGTGTCGGCATCGGACAGGCCGCGCGAAAGCGTCGCGGGCGTCACGTTGCGCAGGCGCGCCTCGCCAATCTGGTCGCACAGGTCGCGGTTGCGGTCAGCCAGGTCGCGCACGGTGGCAAAGTCGAAGCTGGGGTCGCCCTCGGCGGTAAAGTACTCGGTTTCGAGCACCTTAAGGGCCTCCTCGCCCTTCTGGCGCTCGGACTCCATGGCGCCGTGATCGCCATAGATAAACATGGGGATAAACGGCTGACGCTCGTATTCGAGTGCTTGCGAAACGTTCATAGACTGCTCCTTGGACGGGCCGCGTCGCGCGGCTCGGTGGCATTGAGTTATGGCGAGATGATAGTTTACCATGGGCAACTATTGGCACCACGCCTAGGTCAACTACAATACCCTAGTTGACCGCTAGGACTTTTACAATGCTGCCGAAAGACACGAAAGGTTCCATCCGTCATGGATTTGCTGATTGATATTCTGCTCGACGCCGGCAAGGACACGCTCTCGCTTGTGCCGTTTTTGTTGGTGACGTATCTGGCCCTCGAGACCTTGGAGCACGTCGCGGGCGACCGCGTTAACGGGGCCATCAAGCGCGCCGGCGCCGCGGGTCCCGTGGTTGGCTCGTTGCTGGGTATGGTGCCGCAGTGCGGCTTTTCGGCCATGGCGGCAACGCTGTACGCCGGTCGCGTCGTGACCTTGGGCACGTTGGTGGCGGTGTTCCTTTCGACCTCCGACGAGATGCTGCCGCTGCTACTTGCCGAGCAGGTTCCCGTGCAGACCATGGCGATGCTTTTGGCTTCGAAGGCACTGATCGCGCTGGTCACGGGCTTTATCGTGGACGCGGCTATCCGCGGCCTTCGTCGTAACGCTCGCGCGCATGCGGCGATTCGCCGTACCGTGCTGGGGACCGCTTCCAATCCGGCTCATGTGAACTGCGCGCACGACGACCATACCGGGGGCGACATCATTGATGAAGTGGCCGAGGCGGGCGTGAGCGCCGATCACATCCATGAGCTGTGCGAGCGCGACCATTGCGGTTGCGATGAAGACGAGGACGAGTACGAACACGGACATGGACACGATCACGGTCATGGGGGCGAGCATGAACACCATGATGGCCACGGTCACTCCCACTCTCACGAGAGCGCGCCCCTCCTGTCGATTATTCGCAGCGCCATCTCGCACACCGTGCAGGTATCGGTATTCATTTTTCTGGTGACGCTGATTCTGGTCGCCGTGCTCGAGACCTTCGGCGAGTCCGCGATCGAGCAGTTCCTGCGTGGCAACGAGACGCTCGCCGTCCTGGGTTCGGTGCTTGTCGGCCTGATCCCCAACTGCTCGGCCAGCGTCGTCATCACGCAACTGTACCTGGAAGGCGCGCTGCAGCTGGCCCCGATGCTCGCCGGCACGCTCATCTCTGCCGGTGTGGGCTACCTGGTGCTGTTCCGCACCAACCGCAGCGCCCGCGAAAACGTCCTGTTCCTGATCATGATGTACGTCATCGGTGCCGGCTGGGGCCTCATCCTCTCCGCCGTTGGCCTTTAAGTAGATTATTGGGACATGTCTTACGATCTACCCCTGTGACCAGGGCATTTCCGCTGCCAAAACAAAAAGGTAGATTTCCGGGCATGTCCCGAAAATCTACCTTGGTTAGCGCAGCAGCTCGGTGAGGTTGCGCTTAAAGCGGGCCCGGTCTTCGCTGGTAAATGCCGCCGGACCGCGAGTGCGACCGCCGGCGCGGCGCACCTTCTTTTCCTCGTGGCGAATAAACAGTTGCATGTCGATGGTCGCCTTATCGTAGACGCGCCCGCGCACGCCGATGGCGGCGGCATCGCGCCCGAGCACCATGCTCGCCAAGCCAATGTCCTGCGTCACGACCACGTCGCCCGCCTGCAGGCGTTCGACAATGGCAAAGTCGGCGCTGTCGGCGCCCACACTCACATCGAGTGTCGTGACCCAAAATCCGCGTCGCGCGTGTTCGGCATCGCGCGGGTCGTCGCGGCGAATGTGCCGTTCCAGGTTTTGTGTGCTGTTGCCGGCGATAACAACGGCGGCGCCCGCCCGCCGCGCGCAGTCAATCGACTCGCGCGTGACCGGGCAGGCGTCTGCATCAATAAAGAGCGTTCGCGGCATCTAGTGCACCAGTTTGCCAAATTGAATAGCGCGAACAATCAGCGTTACGCCAAACACCAGCAGCGCGGCGCCGCTAAAGATGACGAGCATCTTGGCCGACCACAGCGGATAGATAAACACGAACATGCCGGCGATGATGGAGAGTGCGCCGCTCAGGATGGCGAGGGCGCGGTTGGACGAAAGCTCGGACTCCAGAATGGACATGACACCTTCGACAATCCAGCCAAAGCCGGCCACGATAACCACCATCGTGGTGAGCGTCGCGGTCGAGAAGGCCTGGTTGCGCAGGATTATGACGCCGCCCAAGATAATGAGTAGGTTGGAGATGATGCTCGTCACGCGCCAGCCGGTGGGCAGCAGTGGCTCGAAAACAGCGGTAAACAGCCTGATCGCGGCCGTGATCACAAAGTAGAAGCCCAAGACGGTCGTTAAGAAGACGAGGGACTTGGCGGGCGCAAACAGCAGTGCGATGCCGGCGACGAGCGCCAAGACGCCCGTGATGGCGTAAATCCAGCGCACGGCCTTGACGGCCTTGCCTGCCATGCTTTTCTCGTCAAATCCAAACTGGCTCGATTTTTGGTCATCATTCTTAAAGATGCCCATAATGTCTCCTTTCCGTGCGGCGTAAGCCTTGATCGTTACGACCAGTATCGCCTAAAGGCGCTGACGTATGGGTCGGGGAGGGTGAAACGTAACCCAAAGGCCCCGAATTGTTTCCGTTGTTCCCCACGTCGCGATTTTCTATTCAACAGGTGTAGAACATTGCGGCCCTGTTCGTTATTGCCTACGTTTTAGGTTAGATTTTCCTAAGAACAATTGCCCGAAATTGGGGGTCCCTATGAACGAAACAGTTCCCGCGGCGCCGTCTAGCGCGGAGTCGATGGCAAAGCAAGGTTGCGAAAAGCTCGGCCTGGACACGTTTGACGCGCTGGTCCGCCGCGCCCGTACGTGCCGTCGCTTTGACGAGTCCATGCGCGTGCCGCGCGAGTTTTTGCTCGAGCTGGCGGAACTGGCGCACCTGGCTCCCTGCGGCGCCAATGCTCAGCGTCTGCGTTTTCATGTGGTAAGCGGTTCCGAGGACTGCGCTCGCGTGTTTGACGAGCTTGCATGGGCCGGCGCGCTTAAGGACTGGTCGGGTCCTGCCGAGGGCGAGCGCCCGACCGGCTACATCGCGATTCTTGCCGAGCGCGCCGTTCCGGGCAAGCCCGCCGCTCCTATTACCGAGGTCGACACGGGCATTGCCGCGCAGACGATGATGCTCGCCGCCCGCAGCGCCACGCCCGAGGTGGCTGCCTGCATGTTCAAGGCCTTTACGCCCCACGCGATCGATGCCATGGGGCTCGATAACGACAAGTATGAGCTCAAGCTGATCATGGCGTTTGGCGTTCCGGCCGAGACACAGGTGATCGATGCGATCGATTCCAACCCCGACGGCTCCATCAATTATTGGCGCGACGAGGCGCAGGTGCACCACGTACCCAAGCGCCCGCTTGTCGACGTACTGGTGTAGTTGAGCGTCACCGCGGTGTGATCCGGCGGTAAACCACCACAAAGGTACCTGTCCCCTTTGCGGTGGTGCGAGGGGAGGACGTGTGGCAGATTTGTATTTGGTGCGGCATGGGCAGACTGAGCTCAATGTGCAGAGCATTTTGCAGGGCTGGCACGATTCGCCGCTTACGGCGCGCGGGCGCGAGCAGGCGCTGGCGACGCGCGCGGCGTTTGAGGCGCGTGGCGTGACCTTTGACCGTGTGTATTCCTCGCCGTTGGGCCGGGCGCGGCATACGGCTGAGCTAATTGCTGGTGAGGGCCGCTCGATAGAGCTGGTCGATGACCTGCGCGAGTGGCATTTGGGCTCGCTGGAGGGTACATCAAATCGCGAGATGCCGCCGCAGCCCTGGGGTGATTATCCGGTGGCCTTTGGTGGCGAGTCTGAAGGCGAGCTCCAGTCGCGCATGGTCGCGGCGCTGTCCCACATCATGGCCAGGCCGCAGCACGACTGTGTGCTGGCAGTCTCCCACGGCTCTTCCTGCCAGGAGTTTCTTGAGTATGTGACTGGCAGGGGAGAGCTACCCGACAACGGTGCCGTGCTTCATTTTGGCTATTGCGACGGTGCGTTTTCGCTCCTTGATTGGTAGCGAACGAAAGGACCCCTATGAATAAAGACCTGTATCTGGTTCGTCATGGGCAGACAATATTCAACCTTAAGCGCATTATTCAGGGTTGGAGTGACTCGCCGCTCACGCAGCTGGGATGCGACCAGGCGGCGCGTGCCGGCATGTTCTTACGTGCGCGCGGCATTGAACCCGATCATGCCTACACCTCCACACTTCATCGCACCGAGCAGACTATCGCCAACCTGTGGCCGGGCTTGGCGTACGAGCGCCTGGACGGTCTGCGTGAGTGGTTCTTTGGCGACTTTGAGGCCGAGCGCGTGATGCTTATGCCCGAGCGCCCGTGGCGAGATTTCTATCGTCAGTTTGGCGGCGAGGGCCAGATGCAGGTGCGCGAGCGCATGGCGGCGACGCTGACCGAGCTTATGCAGCGTCCGGACCATACGTGCGTGCTTGCGGTAAGCCACGGATCGGCCATCAAGGAGTTCATGGACCACGTGAAGGGCGCGGCGGCAGACGAGCGCGACCGTGTGCCGGGCAACTGCTCGGTGCTGCATTTCGTGTTTGACGACGAGGCCGGTACGTTTGAGCTGATTGAGATTTTTACGCAGGAGGATTACGCGCGCGAGCTGGGGCTTGAACCGCTTGTGGCTACTGCAGGTCCGCAGCGCGGATAACGCGAGCGCGGCGGCACGGGTCGCCGGCATAACTTCTCGACGCAAAAGGGGCGGAGATGCATGTACCTGCTGCATCTCCGCCTCCTGTTTGTTGAGCTGCCGATTTTTGTGCTGGGCGGTCTGGTCTTGCTAGAACCGCGCGACTTGGTGCGTGAGCAGACCCGTCGGAACCTGCGGCGCGCCGCCGCTGACCTGCGCGGCGGGGAAGAGCGCAGCTACGGCAAAGTTGAACGGCTCCTTGCCGGTGTACGTTCCGGCGGCACGGGCCTCATCGGCCAGCAGCTGCGACGCCCCGGCCAGCGCGGCAGCGTAGGCGGGGTCGTCGGCCAGTGCCGGCTCCGGTGCTTGGTCGAGCATAGCGCGGATGGCCCCGACGGCGTCCTCGCGCTTGACCTCCCACGCGCGGTGCGTAATGCCCGCGGGGTCGGTGACGGCGTAGAGCGACGCGCCCTCTTTGGCGGCGCCCAGGATGATATCCATGACGGGCGAGGCCTCGTAGGCGAGCGACACGGGGCGCGGCTGCACCTTGAGCTCGGCGATCGCGCGCGCGGCGGCGGCCACGTCAGCGCTGGCATCGCCCTTGCCACCCGCAAGTACACTCGTCGGGCAGATCGCCACGACACCCGTCACACGTCCCGGCTCGCCCGAGCATTCGTACACGTAATACGCCGCACCCGGGTCCTTGAGCATCAGGCCATCGGCAATGGCTCCGCGCAGAGCATCGTTGCCGCTCAGGATGCTGCCCATTGCGGGCAACGCCTCGAGCACGCGGTCCTGAGCCGGGCGGATGCAGGGAAACGGAAGTGCTTTCATGGGCGGTCCTAACGCACGAGTCGGTTTGTTCGCGGCTTATTATGCCCCAACTTGGCCGCTCGCGTCCCAGAGCACGTTATCGGCGAGCGCGATTAGCACCTGCTGACAACGAACGATATCGGCGTGGGGCACATATTCGTTGGGCTTGTGGGCGAGTGCGAGCGAGCCTGGGCCATAGCTCATGCAGCTACGGTTACCCGTCTTGCCGGCAATGACGGCAGTGTCGGTGTAGCCGGTAAAGAAGCCGACGGTCGTGTCCGCGTCCGTCACGTCATCGGCGGCACGCTTGAGCGCTGCTAGAAGGGGAGAGTTCGGGTCGCGCTCGATGGCGGGGCGGTCGCCCGTCACGGTGTAGCTGCCATGGCAGCCGGGAACGGCGGCTTCGGCGACGGCGATGGCCTGCTCTACCATGCGCGTCGCGGCGGCCGTATCGGTCGGCGGGGTCAGGCGCATATCGACCCAGACCTTGGCGCGGTCGGGCACGACATAGGGGCGATATCCGCCCTCGATTTGGCCAAACGTGATGGTCGAAGGCCCCAGCTCATCGTGCGCGGGCAGCGCCACAAACGCGCGACGGAGCGAACACACGACCTCGGCCATGGCGGCGACGGCATCCGCGCCCTTCCACGGCTGGCTCGCATGCGCCGTCACGCCAGCCATTTCAATCTCGAACCACGTACGCCCCTTGTGCGCCACCTGGATCTGTCCGTCGGTGGGTTCGGTGTCCAGCACCCATTCGCGCGAGCCGACCCAGCCGGCATCGATGGCTGCCTCGGAGCCTCGCATAAAGTCTTCCTCGTCGACCGAGCAGATGAGCGAAAAGTCGCGGCGGGGCAGCGCGCCATCCGCCGCCACGCGCTCGAGCGTATGGACCAGTGCGGCAATGGCACAGGCCAGACCGCCCTTCATGTCGCAGGCGCCGCGGCCGTAGAGCTTGCCGTCGCGCACGACCGCCCCGAGCGGCGTAATGTCCGCGTCCCAGCCGTCGCCCAAGGTGACTGTATCCATGTGGCAGATGTAGACGAGCCGTGGCTCGTCGCTCAAACCGGGCACGGTGACCATGAGATTGCGGCGTCCGGTCAGCACCTCGAGTTCCTCAACCTGCACGGCATGGAGCACCGGATGGCTCAACCGCTCCAATTGAGCCTCAACCAACACTTTGATATAGCGTTCAATCTCGCCCTCATACGCACCTGGGTCGGAACTGTCGATCCGCACGAGCCCTTGCGTAAGCCGCCAAGCAAAATCTGTATCAACCATAGGCACCTCACAGATAGTTAGGTCAACATACAGATTGTATGCCAAGAAGCGGCTCGGTGCATTTAATGGAGCGCTCACAAAAACGGGGGCGCCTCTCGTGCGAAAGGCGTCCCCGCGGGCATTCAATGTCAGTGACGGGCAGGCCACATGGGGAGCTGCCCGTCAGATCAGCCGGCGCTATTTGATTACGCGTACGCGATACATCGACGGAATTCGCTTGAGCGCCTCGATGGTGCTGCTGTCCAGGTGCTCGTCGGTGTCGAACATGGTGTAGGCGTTCTCGCCAGCGGACTCGTTGGTCATACGCTGCACGTTGGCGTTGTCCTTGGCGAGAATGGCCGTGATCTGGCCGATCATGTTGGGCACGTTGGCGTGCAGGCAGGCGATGCGGCTTGCGGCGCGCGCCTTGCCCATGCTGCAGGCGGGGTAGTTGACGCTATGTGCGATGTTGCCGTTCTCCAGGTAATCCTTGAGCTCGCTGATGGCCATATCGGCGCAGTTGGCCTCGGCCTCGCCAGTGCCGGCGCCCGAGTGCGTGGTGATAAACGTGTTGGGCATCTTGACGGTCTTGGGCGTGGCAAAGTCGCAGCTAAACCAGCTGAGTTTGCCCGCGCGCAGGGCGGCGTCGACGGCGTCCTCGTCAATGATGGTCTCGCGTGCGTAGTTGATCAGCACGGCGTCGGGTGCCAGCAGGTTGATCTGCTCGGTACTGATCATGCCGATGGTGTCGGCCTTGCTGGGCACGTGCACGGTGAGGTAGTCGCAGCCGCGGCAGAGGTCCTCGAGCGTGCCCACGCGCTGCACCTCGCGGCTCAGCACCCACGCGTGCTCGACGGAAATGAACGGGTCGTAGCCGTAAACGTCCATGCCCAGGTCGACGCAGGCGTTGGCGACCTTGGAGCCCACGTTGCCCAGACCGATGACGCCGATGCGCTTGCCCTTGAGCTCGCGGCCCACAAAGGCCTTCTTGGCCTTCTCGGCATCGACCTGAATCTCGGGGTCATCGGCGTTGTTGCGCACCCAGTTCATCGACTGCACTACGCCGCGGCTCGAGAGCACCAGCATGCCCAGGACGAGCTCCTTGACGGCGTTGCTGTTGGCGCCGGGGGAGTTAAAGACGACGACGCCCTTCTTGGCGTACTCCTCGACGGGGATGTTGTTGACGCCGGCGCCGCAGCGGGCGATGGCGCGGATGCCCTCGGGCAGCCCGTAGCCGTGCAGGTCGGTCGAGCGCATCAGGATCGCGTCGGCCTCTTCGGCGGTGCTCACAAATTCGTAGCCCTCGCCAAACTCGACTTTGCCGTCCTTGGTGATGTCGTCGATGGTCTTAATCTTGCGCATGAAAAACTCCTTAGCAGGTTTTAATCTAAACAGGGTGGTTTGAGATGGCTGGTCGGCCCGCGTGCTGCGGGCTAGTTAGATCGCGGGCTCAAACTATGCTGCGCTTCGAAGTCCTTCATGTACGAGGCCAGTGCCTGCACGTCTTCCATGGTCACGGCGTTGTAGACGCTGGCGCGCATACCGCCCACCAGGCGATGGCCCTTGACGTTTTGAATCTGGTGCTCGGCCGCGCCTGCGACAAAGGCCGCGTCGAGTTCGGCTTCGTCGGTGCGGAAGGTGACGTTGGCGATGGAGCGACTGTCGGCCTGCGCGGTGCCATGGAACAGCTCGCTGTGCTCGAGCAGGTTGTAGAGTAGGTTAGCCTTGGTCCAGTTGCGCTCGGCCATGGCGGCAAGTCCGCCGGTCTGCTCAACCCAACGGAACACCTTGCCGCACACGTAGATGCCAAAGGTGTTGGGCGTGTTGAGCATGGAACCCTTGGCGGCCTGGGCCTTAAGGTCCAGGTACTGCGGCGTCTGCGCAAAGGCTGGGCCATCTGCGATGAGGTCGTCGCGCACGATGACCACAGTCACGCCCGCGGCTGTCTCTTATACACATCTCCGAGCCCACGAGACATCT
>URFE01000039.1:0-14432 GCA_900546965.1 uncultured Collinsella sp. | reverse complement strand
GGCCCGTGGGTTATACCCTAAGAGCAAACCACCCTTTTTAAGGGTGGTTCTGATTTCGGTCCCTCGGCATCGGTTACTCAAACTGCCATATTCTGTGATTTGCGTCGTATCGGGTGCCCTGCCGTTGGGCAATAAAATTGCACCATTCGAGCAATAATTTGCGTTGACCTGCTGAAGAATTGTCTCTGCCTTGTAGCGACATATAGTTCCAGCGGTAAGATGCTTGGGTATCGCAATTTGGTCTGCGGCTGTGTGCCGCACGCATGGGGCGCTTTTGCGCCTGCGAAAGGATCTTTGAATAACATGAAGGCAATCATCCCCGCCGCCGGTCTTGGCACGCGTTTTCTGCCTGGCACCAAGTGCACGCCCAAAGAGATGCTGCCGGTGCTCGACAAGCCCGTCATTCAGTACGTCGTCGAGGAGGCGCTCGACCCCGAGGAAGTCGACGACGCCATCATCGTTACATCTCCCGGTAAGCCCGAGCTACTGAACTACTTCCAGCCCGATCGCTCGCTCGAGAACCTGCTGCGCGAGCGCGGCAAGAACGCCTATGCCGATGCCGTCGCCCACGCTGGCGGTATGCCGGTCGACTTCCGTTATCAGTACGAGCCCAAGGGCCTCGGCCATGCTATCCGCTCTGCTGCCGACGCCGTGGCAGGGGAGAACTTCCTGGTTCTTCTGGGCGACTACGTTGTGCCTAATCGCGACATCTGCGACAAGATGCTTGCCGTCTCCAAGGAGCACGGTGGAGCTTCGGTTATCGCCGTCGCTGCTTGCTCGCCCGAGGAAGTTAGCCGCTACGGCGTTATCGCCGGCGAGCGCGTCGGTTCGCTCGAGGGCGCCGAGGACGTTGCCGATGCCGAGCCTGGCGCTGTCTGGCGTATCGGCGGTCTGGTCGAGAAGCCCGCTCCCGAGGCGGCTCCGTCCAACCTGTACATCGTCGGTCGCTACCTGCTGAGCCCGCTGGTCATGGACCTGCTGGCAGATCAGCAGGCCGGCAAGGGCGGCGAGATTCAGCTGACCGACGCCATGGCCCGTTCGCTCGACCGCGAGGCCATGTATGCCGTCGTCATCGACCCACTGTCGGGCTACGACACCGGCACTCCCTCTGGCTGGATGGCCACCAACGCCCTCATGGCTGCAAGCGACCCCCGCTTTGCCGATGCCTTCTGGGACGCCATCGACGAGCGCGGCGGATTGATGCGCGAGTAAGCCTTCGGGCATCGACATTTACGGGTGCGGACCTCGGTTCGCGCCCGTTTTTTATAAGAGCTGCGATTGCCGGCTCGCTGTTCACAGAAAATATATGAACAGATGTTCGTTACACATACATCTACCTGCGTGTTTTCTGTCGAAAAACTTTGCTACTCCAAAAACCCAATCGCGTCAAGGCTTTTCTTGCCCAACGGTCGGTACCTGATAAACTATTAGGTTGCGATAACTGGCGAAGCTATGCCTCGCCAACCCACCGAGCATTTCCGTGAAGGAGGAAAAACCTGGTGACCTACGCATACACTGCCACTGAGCGCAAGCGCGTCAGCTTCGGGAAAATCCCGGAGGCCATGGAGCTCCCCAACCTTATCTCTGTTCAAAGGGAATCCTTTGAGCGTTTTAAGGACGAGGGCCTTCGTGAGGCGTTCAAGGAATCCAGCCCCATCCAGAGCCAGAACCATGTTCTCGAGGTTACCTTCGGCGAGCATCAGTTCGGCGACCCCGCGCACACCGTCGAGGAGTGCCGCGAGAAGGATATGACCTATCAGGCTCCGCTTCTGACCGACGTCCGTCTCACCAACAAGGAGACCGGCGAGATCAAGGAGCAGCTCGTCTTCATGGGCGACTTCCCCATGATGACTGATCAGGGCACCTTCATCATCAACGGTACCGAGCGTATCGTCGTCTCGCAGCTCGTCCGTTCCCCGGGCGTGTACTACAGCTCCGAGATGGATTCGGGCAAGCAGATCTACAAGGCCCAGATCATCCCGTCCCGCGGTGCATGGCTCGAGTTTGAGGTCGACAAGCGCGACCAGCTCATGGTCTCCATCGACCGCAAGCGCAAGCAGAGCGCCACGATGTTCCTGCGCGCCCTTGGCATTGCCGTCACCAACGACGACATCATCGAGCTGCTCGGCAACTCCGATGTGATCAAGCGCGCCTTGGAGCGCGACACCGCCCTCACTCGCGAGGACGCCCTCATCGAGATCTACCGTCGTCTGCGCCCGGGCGAGCCTCCCACCGTGGACGCTTCCCGCAGCCTGCTCGAGGGCCTGCTCTTTAACCCGCAGCGCTACGATCTGGCCCGCGTCGGTCGTTACAAGGTCAACAAGAAGCTCAACCTCACCACCGAGGAGGAGGTCACGGTGCTCACCGACGAGGATATCGTCGCGACGCTGCGCTACCTGCTGTCCCTCGCTGCCGGCGAGCAGGGCTTCAAGGTCGACGACATCGATCACTTTGGCAACCGCCGCATCCGCACCGTCGGCGAGCTCGTCGCCAACCAGTTCCGTATCGGCATGAGCCGTATGGAGCGCGTCGTCCGTGAGCGCATGAGCTCCCAGGACATCGACGAGATCACCCCGCAGTCGCTCATCAATATCCGCCCGATCGTGGCCTCCATCAAGGAGTTCTTCGGCTCCTCGCAGCTCTCGCAGTTCATGGACCAGGCGAACCCCCTGACCGGTCTGACCCACAAGCGCCGTCTGTCCGCACTCGGCCCTGGCGGTCTTGCCGGCCACAAGTCCGGCTCCAGCCGCCGCACCAACGTGCCGACGGCCGTCCGCGACGTTCACAACTCGCACTACAGCCGCATGTGCCCGATCGAGACCCCCGAAGGCCCCAACATCGGCCTGATCGGCTCGCTCGCCCTCTACGCCCGCGTCAACGAGTACGGCTTCATCGAGGCTCCGTTCCGTCGCGTCGAGAACGGCGTTGCCACCGACCAGATCGACTGGATGACCGCTGACGAGGAAGAGAAGCACGTCATCGCGCCGGCCAACACGCCGCTCGATCCCAAGACCAACGAGTTCATCACGACCGATGCCGAGGGCAAGCTTGTCCGCCCGCACACCGTGATCGCCCGTACCCGTGACTTCGACGGCTCCTTCGGCGCTCCCGCCGACGTGCCTGTCGAGGACGTCGACTACATGGACGTCTCGCCGCGTCAGATGCTCTCCGTCGCAGCCACGCTGATCCCGTTCCTCGAGCACGACGACGCCAAGCGTACGCTGATGGGCGCTAACATGCAGCGTCAGGCCGTGCCGCTGGTTCACCCCGCCGCTCCCTATGTCGGTACCGGCATGGAGCGTCGCGCCGCTCTGGACTCCGGCGAGGTCACCCTGGCCAAGAACGCCGGCGAGGTCATCTTTGCCGACGCCGCCAAGATCATCGTCAAGCATGCCGGCGGCATGGACGAGTATCACCTGGCCAAGTACCAGCGCTCCAACCAGTCCACCTGCATCAACCACCGTCCGCTCGTTCGCGTCGGTGACACCGTTGAGCAGGGCGAGCCTCTGGCCGACGGTCCTTCGACCGATCACGGCGAGCTCGCACTGGGCCAGAACCTCACCGTGGCATACATGCCGTGGGAAGGCTTTAACTACGAGGACGGTATCGTCGTGTCCGAGCGCCTGGTGGCCGAGGACCTGCTGACGACCATCAACATCACCCGTCACGAGATCGACGCCCGCGACACCAAGCTCGGCCCCGAGGAGATCACCCGCGAGATCCCGAACCTCTCCGAGGACATGCTTGCCAACCTCGACGAGGACGGCATCATCCGCATCGGCGCTGAGGTCGGCCCTGGCGACATCCTGGTCGGCAAGGTCACGCCTAAGGGCGAGAGCGCTCTGACCGCCGAGGAGCGCCTGCTGCGCGCCATCTTCGGTGCCAAGGCCCACGACGTCCGCGACACCTCCCTTAAGATGCCTCACGGCGCTTACGGCCGCGTCATCGACGTCGTCCGTTTTAGCCGCGAGAACGGCGACGACCTGGCTCCCGGCGTCAACGAGCAGGTGCGCGTCTACGTCGCCCAGCGTCGTAAGATCCAGCAGGGCGATAAGATCGCCGGTCGCCACGGCAACAAGGGTGTTATCTGCAACGTTCTGCCGGTCGAGGACATGCCCTACATGGCTGACGGTACCCCGATCGACGTTATCCTCAACCCGCTGGGCGTTCCTTCGCGTATGAACGTCGGCCAGCTGCTCGAGTGCCACCTTGGCTGGGCTGCCGCCTGCGGTTGGGATACCGAGCAGGCCGACTCCGACAAGTACGTCCCCGGTCCGTTCTTCACCGCGACGCCCGTCTTCGACGGCGCCAAGGAGGACGAGATCGCCGAGGTCATCCGTCGTGCCAACAAGAACATGCTCAACAAGGCCACCGCTGCCTTTGGCGATCATATGCGCCCCGAGTTCGTCACCCAGCTTGACGAGCGCGGCAAGACCCGCCTGTTCGACGGCCGCACCGGCGAGGAGTTCCGCGAGCCCATTACTGTGGGTACGTCCTACATCCTCAAGCTCGGCCACATGGTCGACGACAAGATCCACGCCCGTTCGACCGGCCCTTACAGCCTGGTTACCCAGCAGCCGCTGGGCGGCAAGGCTCAGTTCGGCGGCCAGCGCTTCGGCGAGATGGAAGTTTGGGCACTGTACGCATACGGTGCTTCCAACGTCCTGCAGGAGATCCTGACCGTTAAGTCCGACGATACCGTGGGCCGTGTCAAGACCTACGAGTCCATCGTCAAGGGCGAGAACGTTCCTGTCCCGGGTATCCCCGAGTCCTTCAAGGTTCTCGTCAAGGAGATTCGCTCCCTCGCACTGGACATCGAGCCCATGCACGATGCCGACGAGGACGCCTCCGCCCCTGTGACCGCCGAGGAGACCTCCGCTCTCGACGACCTGGCTGCGCTCGCCGGCGTTGGCGCCGACGTCGAGGCCGAGGATGCCGAGACCGCCGAGGCACCCGAGGCTGTCGCCGCCACGACCACTGATAAGGAGTAGTTGACTGTGGCAGATTTCGAAGCTACTGATTTTGACTCGGTAAAGATCTCCCTTGCCTCCGCCGACCAGATCCGTTCCTGGTCGCACGGTGAGGTCAAGAAGCCGGAGACCATCAATTACCGTACCCTCAAGCCCGAGAAGGACGGCCTGTTCTGCGAGAAGATCTTCGGTCCCGCCAAGGACTGGGAGTGCTCCTGCGGCAAGTACAAGGGCATCCGCTTTAAGGGCATCGTCTGCGAGCGCTGCGGCGTCGAGGTCACCTCGGCCAAGGTGCGTCGCGACCGCATGGGCCACATCGAGCTCGCCGCTCCCGTGTCCCACATCTGGTACTTCAAGAGCCCCACGAGCTTCCCGATGAGCCGTATGCTCGACATCAAGTCCAAGGACCTCGAGAAGGTTCTGTACTTTGCCAGCTACATCATCACCGAGGTCGACTATGAGGCCCGCGAGGCCGACGCCGACGACCTGCGCGAGGAGCTCGCCGCTGATCTGGAAGAGATCGATGCCGAGTGCGCCCGCCAGATCGAGTCCCTCAAGGAGCAGGGCGACCCCGAGAACTTTGACGAGTTCTCCGACGAGGAGCCGCTGACCCCCGAGGGGATCGCCTCTGGCATCGTCGACATCGAGGAAGAGTGCAAGGACGAGAAGCAGCTCCGCACGGACGCTTTCAACGCCTTCATGAAGCTCACCGAGCGCGACCTCATCTCCGATGAGCCGCTGTTCCGTGAGATGACCCGTTACTACTCCATGTACTTCAAGGGTGGTATGGGTGCCGAGGCCGTTCGCGACCTGCTCGCTGCCATCGACCTCCCCTCCGAGGCCGAGAAGCTCAAGGCCATCATCGCCGACGAGGACTCCCAGAAGCAGAAGCGCGAGAAGGCCGTTAAGCGTCTCGAGGTCGTTGACGCCTTCCTGAAGGGCGGCAACAGCCCCGCAAACATGATCCTGGACGTCATCCCGGTCATTCCGCCCGATCTGCGCCCGATGGTCCAGCTCGATGGCGGCCGCTTCGCCGCGTCCGACCTCAACGACCTGTATCGTCGCGTGATCAACCGTAACAACCGACTCAAGCGCCTGCTCGACCTGGACGCCCCTGCGATCATCGTGAACAACGAGAAGCGCATGCTCCAGGAGTCCGTGGACGCCCTGTTCGACAACGGCCGTCGTGGTCGCCCGGTCTCTGGCCGTGGCGGTCGCCCGCTCAAGTCGCTCGCCGAGGCCCTCAAGGGCAAGCAGGGCCGTTTCCGTCAGAACCTGCTGGGTAAGCGTGTCGACTACTCCGGCCGTTCGGTTATCGTTACCGACCCCAAGCTGCTGCTGCACCAGTGCGGTCTGCCCAAGACCATGGCGCTGGAGCTCTTCAAGCCCTTCGTCATGAAGCGCCTGGTCGAGCTTGGCAAGGTCGAGAACATCAAGGGTGCCAAGCGCGCTATCGACCGCGGTGCCACCTTTGTGTGGGACATCCTCGAAGAGGTCATCGACGGCCGCGTCGTGCTGCTCAACCGTGCACCGACCCTGCACCGTCTGTCCATCCAGGCCTTTGAGCCGGTGCTGGTCGAGGGCAAGGCTATCCACCTGCATCCGCTGGTCTGCTCGCCCTTCAACGCCGACTTCGACGGCGACCAGATGTCTGTCCACGTGCCGCTGTCCAGCCAGGCTCAGGCCGAGGCCCGCGTGCTCATGCTCTCTGCGAACAACCTGCGCTCGCCGGCATCCGGCAAGCCGGTCAACATCCCTTCGCAGGACATGATCATCGGTGTGTACTACCTGACCCAGGTCCGCGACGGTCTGCCGGGCGAGAACCACGTGTTCGCCAGCTTCGACGACGCGCTGCACGCCTATGACTGCCGTTCCGAGGTCGACATGCAGGCCAAGATCCAGGTCCGCGTGTCCGCTGCCGATGCCAACGTCATCAACGAGGACGGCACCCGTATCTTCCGCGTCAAGAACGGCAAGAACGAATTCGTCGACTACGACGTCACCGGCAACAAGACCGCTCGCTTCGAGACCTCCATCGGCCGCATTATCTTCAACCGCCAGTGCCTGCCCGAAGACTACGAGTTCATGAACTACAAGATGGTCAAGGGCGACGTGGCCAAGCTGGTTGCCGATTGCTGCGATCGTTACCCCGAGGCCAAGGTCGGTCCGATCCTCGACGCCATCAAGTACTCCGGCTTCCACTACGCTACCCGCGCCGGCCTCACCATCTCGGTGTGGGACGCTCTCATCCCTGCCGAGAAGCAGGAGCTGCTCGACCGCGCCCAGGCCAACGTCGACCAGATCAACGAGTACTTCGAGGAGGGCTTCATCAACGAGACGGAGCGCCACATCGAAGTCGTTAACGAGTGGACCGCTTGTACCGACAAGGTCGCAGCGCTCATGCTCGACATGTTCGACGAGGAGAACCCGCTGTACATGATGGCCGACTCCGGCGCCCGTGGTTCTAAGACCCAGCTGCGTCAGCTCGGCGGCATGCGTGGCCTGATGGCAGACATGTCCGGCGAGACGATCGACCTTCCCATTAAGGCAAACTTCCGCGAGGGCCTGCTGCCGCTCGAGTACTTCATTTCGACTTACGGCGCCCGTAAGGGTCTGGTCGATACCGCATCCCACACCTCGGACTCTGGTTACCTGACCCGTCGTCTGGTCGACGTGGCCCAGGACGTCATCGTCCGCGAGGAGGACTGCGGTACGCACGAGGGCGTCACCTACAACCTCATCATCCCCGGCACCACCGACCTCAACACCGACCTCGTCGGCCGTTGCTTCATTGAGGACGTCGTGGCTCCCGATGGCACCGTGCTCTTTGAGCAGGACGGCTACATCGAGAAGGTCGCCGACATCCAGAGGATGGTCGATGCGGGCCTCAAGAAGGTCAAGCTTCGCGCGCTGCTCACCTGCCGTTCCAAGTACGGCGTGTGCCAGAAGTGCTACGGCTGGGATCTTTCCACCCGTCGTCCGGTCGCCATCGGTACCGCGGTCGGCATTATTGCCGCCCAGTCCATCGGCGAGCCCGGTACGCAGCTTACGATGCGTACCATTCACTCCGGCGGCGTCGCTGGCGTCGACGATATTACGCAGGGTCTGCCTACGGTCAGCCGTATGTTCGATATCGTCGGCAACGTCAACGAGAAGATCCTGGGTCGCGAGGCCGAGCTGGCTCCGTACTCCGGTCACCTCTCGATTAAGCCCGAGAAGTCCGAGTACGTGCTGACGCTCACCGACTCCGAGGATCACACCCGTGTCCTCGACGAACGTCGCGTCCCCGCTTCGGTGCGCTTCATGCCCGAGATCGAGGACGGCTGCGAGGTTCGCGCCGGCGACCAGATCACCAAGGGCTTCGTCAACTTCCGCAACCTGCGCAAGCTGACCGACATCGAGTCGACGATGCACACCTTCGTCGAGAGCGTCAAGGACGTCTACACCAGCCAGGGCGTCGACCTGAACGACAAGCACATCGAGGTGCTCGCACGTCAGATGCTGCGTCGCGTTCAGATCACCAACCCCGGTGACTCCAAGTACCTGCTTGGTCAGTACGTCGACCGCTATGAGTTCGCCGACGAGGTCGAGCGCGTTGCCCGTCTGGGCGGTCAGGCCCCCGTGGCCGAGCCCGTCATCCTGGGTACGCTCAAGGTCGCGTCTAACATCGACTCCTGGCTGTCGAGCGCTTCGTTCATCCGTACCGCTGGCGTCCTTACCGAGGCTGCCATCGAGGGTAAGGTCGACCACCTGCTCGACCTTAAGTCCAACGTCATTGTCGGTAAGAAGATCCCGGCTGGTACCGGCCTCAAGCCGTACGCCAACGCCAAGCTGACGTATCGCACGGCCGACGGCTACGTGGACATCGACGGCCCGGCTTCGCCCAACGCCAAGTCGCTGCCCGAGTGGGCTCCTGTGGAGCTCAAGGACCTGGACGAGCAGCTCCCGCAGCAGCTCGACTGGGCCGGTTACGACGAGTTCGGTGGTGCTGACGGTTCGTTCACCCGCAACGGCCACACCATCTCCGCCGAGAAGGCTCGTCTGTACCTGTTCGACGACCTGGGCGTGTCGCAGCGCTGGACCAACAAGTTCAGCGAGGTTGGCATCGAGACGGTCGGCGACCTGGTTGGCAAGTCCGAGGAGGATCTGCTGCGCATCGATGGCATCGGTGCCAAGGCGATCGAGGAGCTCCGTGACGGCCTGGAGGCCCACGACCTGCTCTACATCCTCGAGAACAACGACGACGTTGCCGACGAGGAAGACCTCTCGCAGCTGCTGCAGATGGTCTTTAGCCCCGACGGTCCGGACGATATCCTGCTGGGTACCTCCGCTCCGACGCATCACGCCGACGCCGACGAGGAGCTCCTGGGCGCCCCGATCGACGACAAGAAGGCTCCCGCCAACGGTGTCATCAACGAGGACATGGCTTCTCTCGATGAGCTGCTCAACCAGCTCGTGGACACCGACGACGCCGAAGAGGCCAAGGACAACGACGAGGAGTAACTAGTTCCGCCGTTCTAACGAACGGCGACGACCTCCGTCGCTGCGCGGCCCCCAGAGCTACAATCTGTCATTCAAAAGGCAGGGCATGACCAAAAGGTCAATGCCCTGCCTTTTTCATGCCACCTTGTACGCTCTGGGGGCCGCTCGCTTGCGTATGCTCAACCTGTTGCGTTCCGTTGATCCCTTGCCAATAAGGGACAGGTTTATTTTGGTAGGTTTTCCTGCTTGAATTTGAAACATTTCGTCCGGCCAGAGCGTATCTATGGTGAGGACCTCATCAAGAATCAGTACCGTCACCGGGAGGTGATTATGGAAGAACAAACATTTAGACAGGCGGTCGAAGATCACCGGGATGTCGTGTTTCGAATCGCATTGACGTATCTGCGCGATCGCGCCGATGCCGATGATGTTGCCCAAGATGTCTTTCTTAAGCTGCTCAAAAGCGATACGCAATTTGAGAGTTGGGAGCATCTTCGTCGCTGGCTTATCCGGGTCACGATCAATGAATGCAAATCGCTCTTTCGAAAGCCATGGAGGCGTGTGGAGGATATTGAGAACCTGGCCGATTCGCTTTTGACGGCGCAGGAGGAGACCAAGGTGGTCCTGTCAGACGTTATGCGACTTCCGGAGCGATTCCGCGTCCCCATCGTGCTCTATTACTATCTGGGCTTTTCGACCTCAGAGATTGCCGAGTTACTGCATGTGCCAGCCGCGACCGTTCGAACGCGTTTAGCTCGCGGTCGATCGAAGCTCAAATTCATCCTAGAGGAGGGCGACCGTGAAATCCAATCAAATCAAGCAGGCCTTCGAGTCCATCCAAGCCGATAGCGATCTTGCCGATCGCGTTCTTAATGCAGCTGAAGGCGAGCCGCTTCGCAAAAGGGGTCATGCTAAGCCCCTCTATGTTGCGGTTATCGGGTGTCTTGTCGGAGTGTTGGCGACCGGAGGGGTCGCCTACGCCGTTATCAATTCCAGCTATTTTGCCTCAGCCTGGGGAAACCACGGCAACGGGGATTCCATTACCTGGACAAACGGCGGCTCATCGGGGACTAAATATACCTACACCAGAGAGTTTGGTGATGGCATCGCGCCCCAAAGCCTGGAGGGTGCAGTCCAGGAGGTTAATTTGTCCGTCGAGGGCAACGGCTATACGCTCGATATCCATGAGATGGCAATCGACCAAAACGGCTGCGGTGCTGTGACGTTTACGCTATCCAATCCAAATGGTGTTAACTACTACAAGCCGGCAGCAGAGACTGGCGAACTTGTTCTCTATGGTGAAGAAGAACAAGGCATCGGCACGCCCGGCATGAACTTCGGCGAGGAATGGGCTGACACACGCTGCACCATTGATAAGGACACATCAAGCGATACTGTCATTAATGGCACGATGTACTTTGCTTCGATGGATCGCGAGCGAGGTTTTCAACATGCGGTCACCTGGAATATCTCGTGGACCGAGGGCGAAGGCGAGGATGCGAAGCCGTTCGAGGCATCGACGCCCGAGTTTAGCGTTGGAGCGTACGTCGATACAAAGGAACTCCGCTCCGATGACTCGCCTCTCGAGATCAGCCCGTTTTCTATCCAGACACACATCGATGATCTGGGCATTGACGCAGTCACGAAGAAGTTGACCGTTACCTACAAGGATGGATCGGAGCAGATTATCGAAGATGATGCTGCGGGTGCGTACAATTTGTATGTCTCGCTGACGCGCAATAGCGGAGAGAACATCTCGGTGCCGACAAAACTGATCAATGTCGATCAAGTGGTCTCGGTAACCCTTGAGGGCACGAGATACACGTCAGCAGGAGAGACCGAAACAGAAGTACCCTTTACCATCGTTTATTCGTAAAGTCTGGGCCGCTTCCCAAGAGGGGAAGCGGCCTTTTTAGCGTTATATGGACGAGTGGATTGGACGTTATTCGTCTGATTCTCGGAAGAACGTGGCAAATAGATGCGGATCACCGTGAAGAGTGGCGTTTTCCATGATAAAACCGACCAAAATAAACCTGTCCCTTTTTGGCAGGGAACGTTGCCCCGACGAGTACGTCGGATTCCCGGGCCGGGCGGCACAGGGGTTAAGTTTGTTGCGAGTTCCGCACGAGCCGGAGGCCACTTAATGTGGCCTCCGTGCGAGCCAGGACTGTAGAGCAGCAAACTTAACCCCTGTGCCGCCCGGCCCGGGAATCCGCCCACGCGCACAGAAGGGGATTCCTTTTGTGTAGGCTTTGCGGAAATGTGGGTATTTTAGGATACGCCCGGCGGCGTGGTCTGTTGACGACACAGCTAACGCCACGTATCCTATCGAACTGCGTGTTTCGTAGGGGGATGCTGACCCCTCGATTCAAGCCGTTGCACTTTACAGAAAGCTGGAATCATTCGAGAAGGAGTACGCTTTGCCTACTATTAACCAGCTGGTTCGCCAGGGCCGTCGTTCCGTGCCCAAGAAGTCCAAGAACGCTGCTCTGCAGCACAACTCCCAGAAGCGCGGCGTGTGCACCCGCGTCTTCACCACGAGCCCCAAGAAGCCGAACTCGGCTCTTCGTAAGGTTGCCCGTGTTCGCCTCGTCAACGGCATCGAAGTTACTGCTTACATCCCGGGTGAGGGCCACAACCTGCAGGAGCACTCCATCGTGCTCGTCCGCGGCGGTCGTGTCCGTGACCTCCCTGGTGTCCGTTATCACGTCATCCGTGGCGCCTACGACGCTGCTCCGGTCCAGAACCGTATGCAGGCCCGTTCCAAGTACGGTGCTAAGCGCCCCAAGGCCAAATAAGCCAGATAACGTTTTGATACTTTCGCCGTGTGCCGCCTAAGCGCCGCACGGTAGACACTTAAGGAGATTTCACATGCCGCGTCGTGCAGCAGCTAATCGTCGTGAGGTTCAGCCTGACGCCGTTTACAACAACCGCCTGGTGACTCAGCTCATCAACAAGGTCCTTCTTGACGGCAAGAAGGCCACCGCTGAGCGCATCGTTTACACCGCTTTCGAGATCGTTGCCGAGAAGTCCGAGGGTGGCGACGCTCTCGCTACCTTCAAGAAGGCTATGGACAACGTCAAGCCCACGCTCGAGGTTAAGCCCAAGCGTGTCGGTGGCGCTACCTATCAGGTCCCGATGGAGGTCAACTCCCGTCGTTCCACCGCTCTGGGTATCCGCTGGATCGTCAACTTCTCCCGCGCTCGCAAGGAGAAGACTATGGCCGAGCGTCTCGCCAACGAGATCCTCGACGCTTCCAACGGCCTGGGCGCTTCCGTCAAGAAGCGTGAGGACGTCTTCAAGATGGCCGAGGCCAACCGCGCGTTCTCTCACTATCGTTGGTAAGTTAAGGTAAGGAACTAACATGGCTAAGCCTAAGTACAAGCTTTCCGATACCCGTAACATCGGCATCATGGCCCACATCGATGCCGGTAAGACCACCACGACCGAGCGTATTCTTTACTACACCGGTAAGACCCACAAGATCGGTGAGGTCCATGAGGGCGCTGCCACCATGGACTGGATGGTTCAGGAGCAGGAGCGCGGCGTAACCATTACCTCCGCTGCTACCACCTGCTTCTGGAACAAGGACGGTAAGGACTACCGCATCCAGATCATCGACACCCCGGGCCACGTTGACTTCACCGCCGAGGTCGAGCGCTGCCTGCGCGTCCTCGATGGCGCTGTCGCCGTCTTCGACGCCGTTGCCGGCGTTCAGCCCCAGTCTGAGACCGTTTGGCGTCAGGCTTCCACCTTCAACGTCCCCCGCATCGCCTTCATCAACAAGTATGACCGCGTGGGCGCTGACTTCTTCAACGCTATCGAGACCATGAAGGATCGTCTCGACGCTAACGCCGTGGCCGCTCAGGTCCCGATGGGCGCCGAGGACAACTTCTGGGGCGTCATCGACCTGGTCACCATGACTGCATGGGACTTCAAGGCCGACGAGAAGGGTATGACCTACCCCGAGCCGATGGACGAGATCCCGGCTGAGTTTGCCGACATCGCTGCTACCAAGCGCGAGGAGCTCCTTGACGCTGCTGCCAGCTTTGACGACGAGCTCATGGAGAAGATCCTCATGGAGGAGGACTTCACCGTCGAGGAGCTCAAGGCTGCTCTGCGCAAGGGTGTTCTGGCCAATGAGCTCAACCTCGTCTTCGTGGGCTCCGCCTACAAGAACAAGGGCGTTCAGGAGCTGCTCGACGCTGTCGTCGACTACCTGCCCAGCCCGCTCGACGTTGAGGCCGTCACCGGTACCGATCCGGACACCGGCGAGGAGATCCAGCGTCATCCTTCCTTCGACGAGCCCTTCTCCGGCCTGGTCTTCAAGATCATGACCGACCCGTTCGTCGGTAAGCTCACCTACGTCCGCGTTTACTCCGGCCGTGCCGAGTCCGGCTCCTACGTGGTCAACGCTTCCAACGGTCAGCGCGAGCGCCTCGGCCGCATCCTCGAGATGAACGCCGCCGAGCGTATCGACCGTGACGACGCTGCCGCCGGCGACATCGTCGCTTGCGTCGGCTTCAAGAACTCCACCACCGGTGACACCCTGTGCGCCGAGGGCAAGGAGATCGTCCTCGAGAAGATCGAGTTCGCTAAGCCCGTTATCGACGTTGCCATCGAGCCTAAGACCAAGGCCGAGCAGGACAAGATGTCCCTTGCTCTGACCAAGCTCGCCGAGGAGGACCCGACCTTCCAGGTGTCCACCAATCACGAGACCGGCCAGACCATCATCGCCGGCATGGGCGAGCTTCACCTCGAGATCATCATCGACCGCCTTCTGCGCGAGTTCAAGGTCGAGGCGAACGTCGGCAAGCCGCAGGTTGCCTACCGCGAGCGTCCGGGCCACGAAGTGCTCAACGCCGAGGGTAAGTTCGTCCGCCAGTCCGGCGGTCGCGGCCAGTACGGCCATGCGGTCATCAACATGTACCCGCAGGAGCCGGGCAAGGGCTACGAGTTCGAGAACAAGATCTGTCTCTT
>URFE01000038.1:0-14832 GCA_900546965.1 uncultured Collinsella sp. | reverse complement strand
AACCAGCTGAGCACGTTCGTCGAGTCGTCCGACGCGCTATCGCCCGAGCCGACACCGGCGATCTGCAGGTCCTCCTGATGCTCCTCGGCAATAACGTCCATGGCGTCGTCGAAGGTCACGATGCCCAGGATATGACGGTTCTCGTCGCAGACAGGGATGGCAACCAGGTCGTACTTGGTCATCTCGTCCGTCACGTCTTCCTGGTCCTCGTCGGGTGACACGTAGACCAGATCGCGATAGGCGAGCTGGCCCAGCGTGGCGTCGCGGTCGGCCACGATCAGCGTGCGCAGCGAAAGCACGCCCGTCAGCATGCCGCTCGGGTCCTCGGTATAGACGTAATAGACGCTCTCAAAGTCCTCGTCGAGCTTGCGAATCGCCTCGATGGCGTCGCCGACCGTCGCCGTGGCGGGCAGCGAGACAAACTCCGAGGTCATGATGCGGCCGGCGGTGTTGTCCTCGTAGCCCAGCAGATTACGAATCGCCTTCTCCTCCTTGACGCCCATCAGGCGCAGGAGCTTCTCGGCCTTCTCATAATCGAGTTCGTCGATCAGGTCGGCAGCGTCGTCCGGGTCCATCATGGCCAGCATCGACGATGCGTCGGTATCGGACAGGCCCTCGAGCATCTCGGTCATAAGCTCGTCGTCATCGAACTCCGAGATGGCCTCGGCGGCCTGGGCAGTATCGAGCTGTGCAAACACCTGCGCACGCAGGCGCGGGTCGAGCTGCTCGATAATGTCGGCGATATCGGCAGGGTGCAGCTCGCCGAGCGTCTTGTGCGACACCGAGAGTTGAATGTTCTTGGTCGAGCGGTCGAGCAGGTCCATGTAGGACCAAGCGATGATGTCCTCACTGAGCGGCTTGCCCAGGTGCTTCATAAAGCCTTCGACGATATGCTCGAGCGCGGGGCTGATGGCGCGTAGCAGACCGCGGGCACCGACCTCGGCGCCCAGCAGGCGCAGCTGATTTTCGCCCGACATGGAAAACTTGATGTCGTTTACGCGCACGACCTTCATGCCCTGCGTGTCGACAATCTGCTTGTTGAGCACGTCGCGGGCAAGCAAGAGTTCGGTCGGCTGCAGGTACGAAAAACGGATTTCGGTGGCCGACGTCTTAAGGTGTACACCCGTCTCGTCGATACGGTCGACCCATTTGCGCCAGCTGATCATAAACGGCGTCTTGCCGGGACCGCGGAACGCGAGCGACGTCACGTGCGGAAAAACTTCGCCGGTTGCAATGCCAAAATCGTTAACCACGCCGAGCTTTTCGCCGTCGACGTCCAAGACCGGCAATTTGAGCATCTCACTCAGATAATTCAATGGTGCTCCCCATCATTATTCCTCCGAACGCGGCCGCGCGTGCGGCGTCCGGGGCTTCTGGATATGTATACGCATGCGCGGGCGGCACGCCGCTCGGCACTTACACCCCGTGCATGCGCAGAAAGCACCTGCATGGGGTCATCGACTGTATGGTCGAGGTTTGGATTTCACCTGTAACCTTTCTCTTGACCCTCATTAACCGCAGTAACTATAGCATCAGCATCGCGCTGCGGCACCGAATTTATGCGCTGCACATTGCAGGCATACCAAACGCTGACGTATCCGTGACATAGAGCCAGATGAGCACGGTGGGACAAAGCGATTAAGACCGCCCTAAACGACCAGTCGTTTAAGCACGTCCCCGATGGCTACTCTGTGGCGTCGTCGTCCTCGGGGAGTTGGGGGAACACGGCGTTTTTGGGCATGGAAACCTTGGTGAGCGAGGTGAGCTTTTTACTCAATGCCGTGTCCGTCTTGACCAGGTCGCTGAGCGTCACGATCTTGTAGCCGTCGGCGACAAGGCCATCGATAATCTGCGGCAGCGCCTCGAGCGTCTGCTCGGCGCATTCGTCTCTATCGGTGAGCAGCACGATATTGCCCGGCGTCACCGAATCGAGCACCGTCGAGACCTGCTCGTCGGCACCGTTGAGCAGCCAGTCGCCCGAGTCAATATTCCACGAGACCACGGCGGAGACCAGGTCCATCGCATCAATCCAGTTTTGCTCGTCAAAGGCAGCGTAGGGAGCACGCAGCAGCATCGTCTTCACGCCGGTCGCCGACTTAATCGCATCGGTGCCTTTCGTGATCTGTTCGCGTACCGCCTCACGGTCCTGACCCTTGAGCAAATCGTCGCTGTAGCTGTTGGACCCGATCTCGCACCCGGCATCGACAATCGCCTTGGCCGTGGCAGGCGAGGCCTCGGCCGCATCGCCCGAAAGGAAGAACGTCGCGGTGACGCCCCTTTCCTTGAGCACCTGCAAGATCTGTTTGGTGGCGCCGCTCGGACCCTCGTCAAACGTCAGCGCCACGTACTTTTTGTTGCCCTTGGGCGCCACGCTGGCGCACGCAACAACGCAATCGGTGGCGGGCACAACCTCGCCGCGGTCTTGCGTCTTGCCTGACTGCTCACCAACCCACACCTCGGATCGGCCCTGGACACCCCATGTCTGCACATACTCGATAGCGCCCGTGCCCTCGACCTTGAGCTTGGGCTCGATAACCGTAGCCTGAACCTCGTGCTTCTCGTAGGTGTTACGGCCATCCTTGACCGTCACCTTCTCGCCGCCCTCAAGCTCGCGGCTATCCCATTTGCCCTGCTTCACGCGCTTGCCGTCGACCTTCACCGACAGCTTTTCGCCCCCATGGCGCTTGAGCACGCTGTCATCGACGGCCAGCAGGTCGCCTGCGTCGTAGGTGTCAGTCAACTCCTGGTCGTCGATGAGATTCTGCAGCGTAGAGCCCACACGCACCGCGGTCTTCTGGCCGTTGAGTTCCACGTCCACACTGCGGTTGACATAGCCCACGACGGCAGCGATAAACAGCACGAGCGCGCAACCCACGGCGATGAGCGCGTAGGGCAGGCGAGACGAACGACGGGGCGTACGGCTGTTGCCGATGCGCGCACTGCGGTCGCTAAAGCCGCGGCTATGATTGAGATACATCGCGCCGGGCTTACGGTGACGCTTGCGCTGACCGCTGGGCAGCTGCCCCAGGTCGCGGCGCGCCGTCGGACGCGCACCCGAACGCCCGTTTAAGTTGGATCCGTTTTGGCGCATGTGCCCTCCCCCATAAACACAGCAAGCCGGAGCAACAGGTCTCCGGCTTGCCTCCCATCATTTGGTACGTCGCTATTTTGTAGCTTTTGACGAGCCTCCGCTCGCCTTTTGGTATTCGTCCTTAAAGGCCTTGAACATGCCGCGCGTCTTGCCGAGCTGCTTGCCCAGTGCGCGACTGCCCTTGTCCACGGCAACCGATCCCTTGTCGTCGAGCACCTTGGCGCCCTTTTTGACCTTGTCGCCCACCACGACGCTGGCCTCGGCGGCCTTGGCAGCCGCACCGCCCGAATACCCGAGCGACTTGACCTCGTCCGAGACGACCATCGCGCCGTTCTCGTAGCCGCGCAGCATCGTCGGCGGCACCTGCGTGTCACCAACCAAAACACTCGAAGCAGCACCGGCGGTCACATAGAATGCCTGCACGATGCCCGAACGCGGCTTGAACTCCACATCCGAGCAATAGCCCACGACGTCGCCCGATTCCGTGCGCACGTCCATACCGACCCAGATGATGCAATCGTCCAGGTTGATGTCGAGGCGCTTAGCGGCGGCGGCATCGTACGTGTCCTTGACGTCATCGACCGCAATGGCGCCCTCGTAGACACCAATGGCGTCGAGCGCTACGAATCGATCGGGGCGCTCGATCATGCCCGCGATATCGGACTGGCGGACCATAAAGCCGACCACGCGCGTACCGCCCGGGGTAAAGACCGGAAAGTGAATCTTTCCGAGCTTTTTAGGGCTGCGCGGCGTGCCGTCCTTTTTGGTGCGCTTGTCCTCAGTAGGCTTGCGATAGATCTTGGCGCCGACAAAATCCCCGGCGCGCATTATGCCTCGGTCGAGGGCTCCGCAGCCTCGGTATCAGCCTCGACGGCGTTCTCGACCACGACGTCGGCGGCAGGCGTCACGTTGCCGCCCGAAATGGCGTCGTTGAGCTGCTCGCGCAGCTGGTCCATGCGCTCGCGGGCCAGGTCGACCTTGGCGCGCAGGTCGTCGGTCTTGGCGTCGACCATCGGGCCAAAGTCATTCACCGCAGCACGGGCCTCCTCGGCGCTGTGCTCGTAGGTGTCGCGCATATTGTCCCAGGCATCGTTGGCGATATCGGCAGCCATGGCGCGGGTCTCGGCGCCCGAGCGCGGGGCCAGAGCAACGCCGACAATAGCGCCGGCAGCGGCACCAAAAAGTGCGCCGGAGACAAAGCTGAAAGTCTTACCCATGATCATTCCTCTCCTGCGGGCACGTCGGTGCCCACCGTTTGAATGCTGTCCATTATACCCGCAGCGCATCACTTGCCGCTCCGCTCATCTGCGTACGGCAAAGGCGCAGGTACGTGATGGTGATAAACGCGTAGGCCTACTCCTGGGGCATAGCCGGCATGGCCACCGTGGCACCCGGGTCCTCGCCGGCGCCGTCCACGAGCGGCAGGCCGCCCTCATGCGCAGGTCCTGCCGGAACCGTCGCAGCACCGCCAAAGACGGCAGCGGAGGCCTCGTGGTTCTCGGCAACCGCGCCCTCGGTATCAATCGCCACCTGGGGCTCGTCGTCAAAGTTGGGGACGCCCTGGGGCTCGGCGGGAACGGGCTCGGCGGTCGCATCGGCAACGAGCTCGGCGTCGGCCGGCACATCGCCCTCGTCAGCGCCCTCGTCCTCGGCAGCATCTTCGCCGTTCGCAGCGGCGACGGCCTCGTGAGGATCCTTGCCCTCGGCCTCGGCGCGCATGCCCAACACCAGGTTGCGCAGACCCGCGACCGTGCCTTCCACGTCGGGGGCAGGCTGGTCGGCGTGCAGGTACGCCCAGTCCATCATAAAGGTGGCCGACGACAGCGCACCAATGGCCAGTGCGTCATCGGGGCACGAAAGCTCAACCTCAAAGACGCGCTCGTCGTGCTCGCTTACGCGCGTGCGGCCGCACGAGATGCTACCGGCAAGACCGGTCTCGTTCATGAGCTCAACCGTCACGTGCTCCAGCAGGTGGCAGAGCTCGGTCTGGCCCATGCAGTCCTGGAACTCGCGACCGGAATCACCCAGGCACAGGTGCTTGGCAATCGCCGGCACCAGGTAATACACGCGCGCCGTGGCCTCGATATCCTCCGAGGTCATGAGCGGCATGCCGGGGTTCACCAGCACATGCGCGCAGATCTTGTCCTCGCTGACGGTGACCTTAAGGATGTTGAACAGGCCTGCCATAACTCTCCCCTACTCTTCCTTGTCCTACTCGTCGCCGTCGTGCGGATTCGCAGAACCCGCACCCGACGTCGTCGGCTCGTCTACCGAAGACTCGGAATCCTTCTTATCGGTTTCGGCCGGAGCGATCACGCGAATGAGCGAGATGCGCTGGCCACGCATCGACTGCACCTTGAACTTGTACCCTGCAACCTCAAACACCTCTCCGATGTCGGGCACCGAGTCGCAAAGCTCCAAAATCCAGCCGGCGATGGTCTCATAATCATCGCTTTCCTCGAGCGGCCAACCAAGCTCAATCGCGTCATCGCACGAAAAACGCCCATCAACGAGCCACTCGCGGCGCGAAAGGCGCGTGAGATACTTGTTGTCGGGGTCGAACTCGTCCTCGATCTCGCCGACGATCTCCTCGACGATATCCTCGATGGTGATAATGCCGGCCGTGCCGCCGTACTCGTCCACGACCACCACGATCTGGTCGTGCGAGGTCTGCATCTCGGACAGTAGCGGCAGGATGTCCTTGGTGTCGGGCACAAAGGTGGCGTCGCGCAAAAAGCCGGCGATGGGCTGGTCACCCTTGCCGTCGAGCGCGGGTTGGATCAGGTCCTTGATGTGCGCAATGCCGGCGACGTTGTCGGGATCCTCGTGATAGACGGGGATGCGGCTGAAGCCGGTCTGGCGCATGGTGGACAGCACGTCGGCGACCGTCTCGTCGTCCTCGCACATGGTGGTGTCCACGCGCGGCACCATGACCTCGCGGGCAACGGTATCGCCCAAGTCAAAGATCTCGTGGATCATACGCTTTTCCTCGTCGAGCAGGTCGTCCTGCTCCGAGACCATGTACTTGATCTCTTCTTCCGAGACGTTTTGGCGGTCGTCGGCGCTCTTGATGCGCAGGATGCGGGCCAGGCCATCGGAGCAGGCGCCGGTCAGCCACACGAGCGGACGGGCGATCTTTTGGAAAAACGACAACGGTCCCACGACCTGCTTGGACACGCCCTCGGCATTGGCCAGGCCGATGCGCTTGGGGACGAGCTCGCCGATCACGATGGACACGAAGGCGACCGCGACGGTGATGATGACCGGCGCCAGGCCGCGCGCGATGGCGGAGAGCGGCGCGATGCCAAAGCTCATGAGCCACGTGGCGAGCGGGTCGGACAGACTCGTCGAGGCGACGGCGGACGAGGCGAAGCCCACGAGCGTGATGGCGACCTGGATGGTGGCGAGCAGCTGGTCGGAGTCGGCAGCCAGCTTAATGGCACGCTCGGCGCGCTTGTCGCCTTCCTCGGCCTCGTGCTCCAACACGGCGCGCTTGGCCGTGGTGAGCGCCATCTCGGACATAGAGAAGTAGCCGTTGATGAGGGTCAAAACGAGGGTGGTGATAAGGGAGATGGTTATGTCCATCGGGAGTTTCTCGAACCTCCAAGATTCGGGACGTCAGGTCAAAACGTTGATGGCGGATAGGGCAGCTGCACCCGGCGGGCGCCCGGACGGGCCCGCGGGCGCAGGCGCGATCGCTAGATTACGAAGAGGATCACCGCCATGAACTGGAAGATGCTGCCGGCGAGCACCCACAGGTGAAACACGCTGTGCAGATAGCGCACGTTTTTGGCGATATAGAACGGCACGCCCGCGGTGTAGCACACGCCGCCGACGGCGAGCAGGGCAAGTGCCACGGGGTTGAGCAGCGCAACAAGTTCGGGCAGCTTAAAGACAACGAGCCAGCCCATCAGCAGGTAGACCAGGCCGCTTACCCAATGCGGCTGGCGCTCGCGTAGGAAGCACTCGAGGGCGATGCCGATGATGGCGATGGCCCATACGGCAAAGAACAGCACAGCGCCGCCGTCGTTTGCGAGCGTGATGAGGCAAAACGGCGTATAGCTGCCGGCTATGAGCAGGTAGATGCAGCTGTGGTCGATGATGCGAAACACGCGCTTGGCGCGCGCGGGCTGAATCGCGTGGTAGAGCGTGGAGGCTAGGTATTCGAGGATAATGCTGACGCCATAGACAATCGCCGCGGCCATATGGGCCGGGCCTCCGCCGCGCAGGGCGGCGAATACGATCAGGAGCACCAGGCCCGCGATACCCAGCAGGCAGCCGACACCATGGGTGACGGAGTTCATGATCTCCTCGCCCACTGTGTAGTGTGGAACGACCGCGGTCTTGGGTCGCGGCTTAGAACTGTCGCTCGAATCGGACATGCCGGTTACATCCTCCAACGTAAAGAGTTCTCAACACTATATCAAAGCGTCTAGGTACGTGCGAAATTTGCACCATACGTGACCCTTTGTTTACCCATTCTTTGCCTGTTGACGCATCAACGGCGAACGTCCATAATGCGCTTGCATTAAATGTTGATGTATTAACATCTTATAGGAAAGCTTCTTATGTCTCAAAACGCACGTTCCCATCGAAAGCTCAAGATAGCCGGCGTCGTTGCGCTGGTGCTCGTTGTCGCGCTGTTGGGGTTTGCCGGCAACTTCTTGTTCGACTTTGCCCTGAATCCCCAAGCGCCGTACACCATGAAGATGATGCAGGATGGCAAGGACGCCGAAAAGGGCGAGCAGATGGACGCCGAGGAGGGCGAGGCACGGGCGTGGTTTAAGGAAAACCGCGAGAGCAGCAGCCTCACCGCGAACGACGGGACCGAGCTTGCCGCCTGGTATTTTGCTGCGTCGGAGAGCACGCACGACTACGCCGTCTGCCTGCATGGATATACCAACGAGCCCATCGGTATGGCCCGATACGTCAAGCGATTCCACGACCGCGGCATGAACGTACTCGCACCCGCCGCACGCGCCCACGAGCGCTCCGGCGGCGACTATATCGGCATGGGCTGGCCCGAGCGGCTCGATGTCGTCGCATGGATCGAGCGAATCGTTCAGGCTGACCCCGAGGCGCGCATCCTGGTCTTTGGCGAGTCGATGGGTGCGGCAACCGCCATGAACGTCGCGGGGGAACCTCTACCCGCAAACGTGAAATGCATTATCGAGGACTGCGGTTATACGAGTGTTTGGGACGAGTTTTCCCTACAGCTCAAGAACGTGTTCGGCTTGCCCAGCTTTCCCTTGCTCGATGTAGCAAACTTGGTATGCAACGTGCGCGCGGGCTACGACTTTCATAAGGCGAGCAGCGTGGAACAGCTCAAGCGCGCGACAGTTCCCATGCTGTTTATCCACGGCGACCAGGACACCTTTGTACCGTACAGCATGCTCGACCAAAACTACGACGCGTGCGCCAGCAAGGTCAAGCAAAAGCTCACCATCCATGGCGCCACCCACGCCAAGAGCGCGCAGGTCGACCCCGAACTCTACTGGAACACGGTCGACAACTTCCTCGACGAGTATTTTTAGGCAAATAGTACGGTTTACTGGTCTATCTGACCCCCTGTTTTCGGAAGTGCGGGGAAAATCGCGGGAAGCCCGACCAGACCGCAGTTTTACCAACGATTTATCAGGGGTTTTGTTACCAAAAAACGATTTGTGGTCGGCGGGATTCGATTTTTCGCCGCACTTCCAAAAAGCCGCCCGCGAGCGTTGTGCTCGTGGGCGGCTTTTACTCAACTAACGCCACAAAGGCGCTTGGTTTGTCCAATAGGACGACGCTACTTGACCTCGATGAGCTCATACTCGCTCGTGCCCAGGCCAATCTTCTCGGCGTGCGCGATGCACACGCGCCAGTCGGTGTCGGGATGCGTGATGCAGAAGGGGTCCTTGGCCTGCTCGCCCTCCAGATGCTCGTGGTTGTGCTCCATCTTGGCCGCGCTATCGGTGAGCTCGGTGTTGGGCAGCGGCTCGGATGCCATGACGGCATCGGCGCAGGCCTGGTCGATGGCGACCGGGTCGAAGCTCGCGAACATGCCGATATCGTTGACGATAGGTGTGTCGTTTTCGGGATGGCAATCGCAGTTGGGGCTGATATCCATAGCCAGCGAAATGTGGAAGCTGGGACGATCCTGGACAACGGCCTTGGTGTACTCGGCGATCTTGCAGTTGAGCACGTCGGCCGCGGCCTCATAGCCGGGCTTGATGCAGTCCTGGTTGCATGCCGCAATGCAGCGTCCGCAGCCCACGCAGCGATCGTGGTCGATGGCAGCCACGTGCACCGTGCGAGTGTTGCCGCTGGCAAGCTCGCGCTCGCGGGTATCGTCGAACGAGACAGCGTTGTGCGCGCAGATCTTTTCGCAGGCACGGCAGCCAACGCAGTGCTCGGTCGAGACGTTCGGCTTGCCGGCGGCATGCTGCTCCATCTTGCCGGCACGGCTGCCGCCTCCCATGCCCAGGTTCTTCATGGCGCCGCCAAAACCGGCCTGCTCATGACCCTTAAAGTGGGTGAGGCTAATCACGATATCGGCGTCCATGAGCGCCTGACCGATCTTGGCCTCGTGCACATACTCGCCGCCCTCAACCGGGACGAGCGCCTCGTCGGTGCCCTTGAGGCCGTCGGCGATGATGATCTGGCAACCCGTGGCATACGGGGTAAAGCCGTTCTGGTAGGCGGTATCAATGTGCTCGAGCGCGTTTTTGCGGCTACCGACGTAGAGCGTGTTGCAGTCGGTGAGGAAGGGCTTGCCGCCCAGCTCCTTGACGACATCCGCGACGGCGCGGGCGTAGTTGGGGCGCAAAAAGCTCAGGTTGCCCAGCTCGCCAAAGTGAATCTTGATGGCGACGAACTTGTTCTCAAAGTCGATCTGCTCGATACCGGCGTGACGGATGAGGCGCCTGAGCTTGTCGAGCTGGCTCTCGCGAGCATGCGTGCGCAGGTTCGTAAAGTACACCTTGGCGGGTACGGCGGGTGCGGCTGCGGTCATAGATATATCCCCTCGGTCTATATGGCGTTACAGACATAAGGGATGGTACCAGTTAAAGCAGAGTTAATGTCAAGCGCGGCACCTAGTCATTGGGGACAGACTTAAATGACTGAAACCACTCATTGGGGACGGACTTAAATGAGTGCCTCGCCACCTGGCAGCTAGGGACGTTCCTTTCCTGCCGGCAGTTGGGGACAGTCCTTGCCAGCACGGCCGGCGAACCGGCGAATCGGCAAAGACTGTCCCCGATGACTACTCCTGCACCTTGAGAGCTTCGGCCAGGCCCACACGTTTGATGGAACGCATGTGCAGCAACGCCACGACCAGGTAGGTCGCAAAGCCAATGCCGACGCATGCAACCATGGACCAAGCGGGCGCATAGATTTCGATATTGCCGTTGTAGGCGAGCAGCATCGAGCGGAAGATGGCCGTGAGCGAGCCAATAATGACCGGCAGACTCAGCACGAGCGACGCCGCCACGCACAGCGTGATCGAGCGGATGTACAGATGCGAGATCTCGCTATCGCGATAGCCAAAGA
This sequence comes from uncultured Collinsella sp., assembly GCA_900546965.1. Classification (GTDB taxonomy): domain Bacteria; phylum Actinomycetota; class Coriobacteriia; order Coriobacteriales; family Coriobacteriaceae; genus Collinsella. The sequence continues at coordinate 4,211 of URFE01000038.1, read as the reverse complement.
CTTTCATATAGCTAATCGAACGGGCGCTGTGGTCGATCACAGCCTTGGTCAGTAGATACATAAACAGCAGGAAGATAAACACCGCGAGGCCAACCATCATGCCGATCATTTTGCTCATCATGCCGATGAACTGGTCGCCCACGGCGCGCATGTCGTCGGGCGTGGTGTCGCCGGCAAAGTAGCGCGCGTCGAGGTCGAGCTTCTCGTCGCTCACATAGCCGTTAAAGTAGGCGGCGTCGTTGTCGAACAGCTCGTTAAAGTCGTCGATACTCATATAGATATTCATGTCCGACTTGGAGCCCCAGGCACAGTCCTTGCCCGCGCACTCAAGAGAATAATGCTCGCCCTCGTACTTGTCGTCGAGCGTGACCTTCTGGCCCTCGCTCCAGCCAAACTTGTCGAGCAGGCCGCCGCCAAAGACGACGCGTCCGTTGCCGACGTCCAGCCCTTTCCAGTAGCGCGAATCGGGCGAGATGCCGTAGATGGAAATCGTCTCCTCGCCATTTCCGCCGCCGCGGTCGTATTGCAGCTGGTAAACGGCGTATTTCTCGGCCTGTGCGATTGCGCCCGCGCCGTTATCGGTCGTATTGACCGGGTGGATATCGTCGTTGTCAGTGTCGATCTTAGAGGCCTTGCCGATCAGGTCGATAGTCTCATCGCGGTCGCAGCCGAGAGCATCGGCAAGCTCATCGAGGCGCGCATAAAGCGTATCCTTCTTGTCCTGGACCTTGGCGAGCGCGTCCTGCGCCGCGGCCAAGCTCTCGGCAGACGGAGATGCGGCCGCGGCATCGGCTGCCGCCTGCGCCGCATCGGCCGCGTCGTCAAGCTCGTCATCGGCATCCTGGACGGCGGAAAGCAGCACGCCGTCAACCGACTGCAGGCGCTCGAGTGCCGACCACTGCTCGCGCTCCTCGGCAGTGCCCTCGAGCTCCAGTGGCGCCTTGAGCGTGTACTGGTGCTCGGCGACCAGGCTTGTCTCGAGGTTGTCCGCGTAGTGCGTCATCGTGGGCAGAATCGCCAGGCCAAAGAGCAGCAGCAGCGACGCAAACGCAATACCTACGAAGAGCGTGGCGAAGTTGCCCAAGTTGCGCAGGAAGATGCGCAGGCGGAAGCGCGAGACAAAACCCATGCGCTCCGGCAGCTGCAGGCCGCGCTTGGTGCCAGACTTGCCGCTCGCCTCGTGGCGAAGAAACTGCAACGGCGTCTTGCCCATCTTGCGAAGCAGACCCGCCAGCGTGATGAGGATGAGCGCAGCGGCGGGAACCACAGCGCACTTCACAAAGATCCCCCAGCTCCAGTACACCTGGAAGGGAGGCAGGCTGTACGAACCGTAATAGAGGCTGCGCATGGGCTCGGTAAAGAACACAACGCCGAGCACGGTGCCCAAAAGCGCCGCGATCACGCCCACGGTAGCGGGAAGCGCAAGGTAGTGCAGGACGATCTCGCGACGGCGATAACCGCTGGCGAGCAGCGTGCCGATGATGGCGCTCTCCTCCTCGATGGTGGCGTCGGTAAGGACCACAAAGACAAACGCCATGATCACGATGATGATATCGAGCAGCGTCATCCACATCACGGAGTCGCCGTCCACGTCGTCGCGCGCATAGCCAATGCCCTGGTTGGAATCGGCATCGGTCAGATCGTCCACGCGCGCATCGGCGTCGGTCAGTGCCTCGACCATATCTTGCTCGGCGTCGATGCGGTCCGCGGTGGGGAGGTCGCGATCGGTAAAGGTGAAGGAGTAGGTGTAGGCGGGTGCGCCGCCGGCATCTTCGAGCGCGGCAAAGCCGCCATCGGTGACCTCGGCCACGCCGTACGTGATGGTGTTCACCGTAAAGTCCGAATTGTTGAGGAACAGCGCCTGACTATCGGGCTGGGTCATGATGCCGCAAATGGTGTAGGTGCGACCCTCGAGCTCGACTTTATCGCCCACGGACAGGTTGTTATTGGTGGCAAAGACACGGTCGATGGCCACCTCGTCATCCGCCTTGGGTTCCTTGCCCTCACAGTAGGACGCAATGTCCACCTTAGCGCGGTGCGCATAGGTGCGCAGCGTGCGCTTGGTGCCGTCGTCGCCGGCGGTCTTTTTGATGATGGCGTCGATGGAGAAATTCTTGTAGAGCGTGACGCCGCCGACGTCGCCGGCTGCATCCTCGGCGGCCTTGAGTTGATCGTCGGTAGCCTCGAAGGAGGTGGTCACGCGGCCGTCCTCAATCGCGTACGCATCGCGCATGTCATCGATAAGGCAGCCGATGGAATGCGCTGCGAGCAAAAATCCCGAGGTGAGAGCGATGCTTCCGCACATAAGCAAAAAGATGCCCAGGTACTTGCCGATATTACGGCGCAGCTCGCGCGGGAGACGTTTTGCGAGAGGTGCCATGGCGCCGCCTACCAATCGAGCTCGGCGGCCGCAACGGGCGACTCGTTGAGCTCATCCTCGACGATGTGCCCGTCGCGCAGGCGCAGCACGCGATTGGCCATGTGCGCGATGGCGGCATTGTGGGTGACAATGATGATGGTGCAGCCGTAGGTGCGGTTGACATCCTCCATGAGCTGCAGGATTTCCTTGGACGTCTTGTAGTCAAGCGCGCCGGTGGGCTCGTCGCACAGCAGCAGGCCCGGGTTTTTGACGAGCGCACGGCCGATGGCACAGCGCTGCTGCTGGCCGCCCGAGACCTGGCGCGGAAACTTGTTGCGGTGCTCGTAGAGGCCCAGCGAACGCAGCAGGTCGTCGACATTGAGCGGGTTTTTGGACAGGTGCGCCGTGACCTCGATGTTCTCCTTGATGGTGAGATCGGGCACCAGGTTGTAGAACTGGAAGACAAAACCCAGCTCACGGCGGCGATACTCGCCCAGGTCGGTAGGCTTGAGCACCGTGAGGTCGCAGCCGTCCACCATGATGGAGCCGCCGTCGGCATCCTCCAGGCCGCCGATCAGGTTAAGAAACGTCGACTTGCCCGAACCCGAAGGCCCCAGCATGACGCAGATCTCTCCGCGGTTGATGGACGTGTCGATGCCGTCGAGCACCGTCAGGCGTGCATCTCCATCGCCGTAGTGCTTTTTGAGATCCTTAACCTGGACGTAGGCCTCCCGCGTTGCCATGATATCCCCCATTGTTAGCCTTGTACTACTTTATGAACATAATAGTAAACCTTGGCGAACTATTTTTGGGCGAGGCCTGGATTTTATTTCAGACTAGTCATTGGGGACGTTCTTAAATGACTAGCTGTTGGGAACACTCTTTCGCCACCCGCCAGTTAGGGACGTTCCCTTTCTGCCGGCAGCTGAGGACAGTCCTTGGCAACCCGGCCGGCAAGCCGGCGGTTCGGCAAAGACTGTCCCCAATGACTAGTCGTTTAAGTCTGTCCCCAATGACCACTCTTGGTCGTTTAAGTCTGTCCCCAATGAGTAGGTGTCTAGGCGTGGGATTTGTTGTGGGCGAGGGCTAGGCCTACGGCGGCGATGGCCGCGGCAAAGAGCACTGTGACGCCCAGATCGCAAGCGATGTCGCCCAGCACGGTGGACGTCAGGTCCGCGGCGAGCGCCTTGCCGATCGCGTCGTTCACCCAATACGTCGGCACAAAATGCGCCGTGGTCTGCACGGCCGAGCCCATGAGCGACAGCGGCATCCAGGCGCCGCCCAAAAACGTCATGAGCATGCCGAGTAAGTTGCCCACGCCGTTGAGCAGCTCCTCGCGCGCACCCAGGCTCGAAAGGGCAAAGCCAACGGCCAGAGGCGTGCACGCCAGGGCAAACGTCGCCGCCAGCGCCAGGCACACGCGGCCCACGCCGACCTCGGCGACCGCGCCGGTAAAGCCCACGACGCCCATCATGCTCGACACGAGCCAAATGCAGACGGTGAGCACGGCGGCGGCCGCGAACACGGCGAGCGAACGCTGACGCTCGGAGACCGGGCCGGCATCCATGCGGCGCACGCGCTCGGGCTCGTTCATGCCCGAGAACACCAACCCCACCGATACGATGACCGACGAGATAATCGCGTACGCGCCAAAGTTGAAGTACGACTCGAGCGTGGCAGCGGCTGTCGAGTCAACCTTGACCTGCTCGATCTGGACCTCCGCGCGCTTGGCGGCGGCATGCTCGGCCGCCTTGGCGACATCGCCGTCGGAAGCAGCTGGCTCAAGCGCCGCCGCAGCGCCCGCGAGCGAGATCCAGCGCGAAGCCTCGGCAGACGAAAGCGCCGCCGCCAT
>URFE01000037.1:0-15451 GCA_900546965.1 uncultured Collinsella sp. | reverse complement strand
TCTACACCTATTAAGTCGTCGGCAGCGTCAGATGTGTATAAGAGACAGTGGTTCAGCTGCTCGTGACCATGAAGGGCCTGCCGCTCGCTTATAACAAGGACTTGCAGGAGGACAAGGAGGGTGCGCTTGATACCGCCCATACGCTCATGCAGTGCCTGTCCGTTATGGCCGGAATGATTTCGACTTGGACCGTCAACGAGGATGCCATGGCGCGCGAGTGCGGCGTGGGGCACCTTGCCGCCACCGATGTTGCCGATTACCTGGCCAAGCGTGGCCTGCCGTTCCGCGAGGCACATGCCGTGGTGGGCCATCTGGTCCTGATGTGCGAGAAGCGCGGCTGCAATCTTGAGGACCTGCCGTTTGAGGTGTTCCAAGAGGCAAGCCCGCTCTTTGAGCACGATATTACCGAGGCGCTCGACATTCCGTCGATTGTCGCCGCGCGCACGACCGAGGGCGGCACCGCTCCTGCCGCCGTTGCCGTGCAGCTGCAGCGTGCCCAGGCACAACTCGTCGACGACGAAGGCGTGCTTGGATCGCTGACCAAGGTCGTCGAGATGGGCCACGGGGCAAAGTAAGGGTTTAGTTGAATCTGCTTTGGCCATTTATTGATAAATCGTTTTTTGCTTTTACGGGCGTCTGCTGCTGCGGACGCCCGTATTTTGTTGCAATGGGGAAGGGGCTTGTCGAGAACTTCTGTAGGACCTTTGGGCAGGTTGTGAAGGGGGTGCGTTCACGGGCGGCAACCGACCGTCCGCTCGGTTCGATGCGGTTGATGCGCGGTCGGATGGTACTCTAATCGGGCTTCGAAACAGAAGTGACACATATGGAGCGCTTTAATAAATTGTAGCGTTTCAATAAACAGCTTTTTGTTTTACTGCAGCTAAAACTCTGTTACGATGCAGTCCGGGCGGGTGCCGGAATGGGACTTGGGCACGCGCGAACCTACTTGAAAGGCTACCTTATGGCTATCGAGAAGACCTTCATCATGATTAAGCCCGACGCCGTGCGCGACCGCAAGATCGGCGAGATTGTTGCTCGCATTGAGCGCAGCGGCCTTGTCATCGAGCGCATGGAGATGACCACGCTCGACCGCGCTACCGTCGAGGAGCACTACGCCCATCTGGCCGACAAGCCCTTCTTTGGCGGTCTCTGTGACTTTATGATGAGCGGTCCGGTCGTCAAGATGGTCGTTTCCGGTCTCTCCGCTGTCTCCAAGATGCGCACCCTTATGGGCGCTACCAACCCGCTTGATGCTGCCCCCGGCACCATTCGCGGCGACTTCGCTGTCGATGTCAACGCCAACGTGATCCACGGCTCCGACTGCCTGGAGAACGCCGAGATCGAGATCAAGCGCTTCTTTGGCTAAACCAGCTTTGACTCCTTAAAGCTGTTAGCGTGTGGCTTTGGCGCCGCGGAATTCCATCCGCGGCGCCCTTTTTATTCCAGTAGATTTTTTGGTAAACGCCTAGAAATCTACTAAAGAGCCCCCGTCCGGATGTTTCTTCCGGGCGGGGGCCGGCGTTAGCGTATGGCTTTGTAGGTCTTTAAGCCTCGTCGACGACCTTGAGTCCACGGGTCTGGTCGATCTCGTTGAGGAGATTGACGCGACGCTCGTGGCGGCCGCCCTCAAACTCGGCGTCGAGCCACTCGTCGACGATCATCTTGGCGAGCTCGGAGCCCACGACGCGGGCGCCAAAGGCGAGCACGTTGGTGTTGTTGTGCATGCGGGAGAGCTTGGCGCTGAAGGGCTCGGAGCACACGACGGCGCGTACGCCCTCGACCTTGTTGGCAGCCAGGCTAATCCCGACACCGGTGCCACAGATGAGGATGCCCAGGTCGACGTCGCCGTTGGCAACGGCCTTACCCACCTTATAGCCGGCGATGGGGTAGTCAAAGCTCTCGGAGGTGTTGGTACCAAAGTTTACGACATCGCAGCCGCGTTCCTTCAGGTGCTCGGAGATGATGTTCTTGAGCTCGACGGCTGCGTGGTCGTTACCGATACCGATCTTCATAGATGGTTCCTCTCTGGTCTGTGCGGCGAGATTGCTAATGGTTTTACCGCGTTCGACTGCATGATAGCGCGACTTCTGCGTAAACGCTCGGGCGTTTTTTGGTCAAATGCTTTAGCATGCAACAAGACCGGCTTCTCATGAATAATGCCGTCAGATTGCGCTTGAACGCCGTCCGTCGGAACCATGGTTGCGGTTTTTGATGCATTGTTATCAAATAAAAGAGCTAACTATTATCGAGAGCCCAGTTCGTTATGTAAGCAGGAGATACCTATGCCTACTGATTCCATCCGCGATGCCGCTTTTTGCGATGTCTTGAACCGCGAGCTTGTCTGTGCGCTCGGCTGCACCGAGCCTATTGCCGTTGCCTATGCAGCGGCGCTGGCGAGCCAGACGCTCGGTTGCGAACCCGATCATATGGATGTTGCCTGCTCGGGCAATATCATCAAGAACGTTAAGAGCGTGACCGTGCCCAACTCGGGCGGCATGCACGGTATTGAGGCGGCGGCCGTGCTGGGTGCCGTGGGCGGCGACGCCAAGAGCGCGCTCGAGGTGCTCGAGAGCGTTGACGATAAAGACCGTGCTCGCGTGGCCGAGCTTCTCGCCGACGTCAGCTACTGCGATGTGTCGCTTGTCGAGGGCGTGCCCAATCTCTACATCAAGGTGACTGCCACGGCCGGGGGCCATACCGCGGTCGTCGAGATTACCGACCACCACACCAATGTCACGTGCCATACGCTCGACGGTATTCCAGTATGCGGCAAGTCGGCGGGGGAGTGTGCCGCCTGCGCAGAGCGCGTGGTGGCCGAGCGTGCGGCGGATAAGGCCGATACCCCTATGAGCATTGAGTCCATCATCGACTTTATCGAGGACGGTGACATTGAGGACGCCCGCGCTGCCGTTGAGCGTCAGATCGAGCTGAACGGCGCCATTAGCGCAGAGGGCTTGGCGCACGCTTGGGGTGCCGAGGTGGGCCGTACGCTGCTGGGCGCTCGTGCCGATGACGTCGCCTGCCGTGCCCGTGCCCGTGCGGCCGCCGGGTCCGACGCCCGCATGAACGGCTGCGCGCTGCCAGTCGCCATTGTGTGCGGCTCGGGCAATCAGGGCATTACCTGCGCACTGCCCGTTATGGAGTATGCCGAATACCTTCGCTGCGACCACGATCGCCTGGTGCGCGCCGTGATGCTGTCCGATCTTATCGCTGTGCATATCAAGAGCTATATCGGTGCGCTCTCGGCGTTTTGCGGTGCTATTTGCGCCGCATGTGGTGCCGGCGCCGCGATTACCTGGCTGTGCGGTGGCACGCGCGAGCAGATCGGCGCGACGGTCTCGAACACGCTCGGCAACGTTGGCGGCATCGTGTGCGATGGCGCCAAGGCGAGCTGCGCCGCCAAGATTTCCGCTGCCGTCGATGCGGCGATTCTGGGCCACGATATGGCCATGCAGGGCCGCGGCTTCCGTGCCGGCGAGGGTCTGATCCAGGATACCGTCGAGCAGACAATCGCCAGCATGGGCTACGTGGGCCGTGTGGGCATGAAGGACACCGACGTCGAGATCCTCAACATCATGATCGGCAAGACTCGAGTCTGTTAGGACAACTCTTCCACTACTTGGTGTTCGTAGAAGGCTTCTACTACGGCGTTAAAGTCGCGGGCGAAGTCTTCCATGGTTCCGCGCCAGGTGGCTCGGCTGGGCTTGCCTTGGCCCACAAAGGCGGTTTGGATGCCGCAATCGGGGGACGGGAAGTCGCGCTTGGGATCGTTGCCCACCATAAGGACCTCGTGCGGCTCGAGCCCCATCACCTGAAGCTGCTCTAGATAGTAGGTGGCATCGGGCTTGCAGCGGGTGGTGTTTCCCATGTGCGTGACGAGCTCAAAGGGGGCGTCGGCCAGGTCGCCCCAGCCCATGCGGCACTCGATGGCCCCCTGCGGAAAGCTGGGGTTGGTAAAGAGCGCGCAACGTAGCCCTGCATCCTGTACGGCCTGAAGCGCGGCATGTGCGCCGGGCATGGCGTGGGCGTTGATGACATCGTCGTTCTTGTACGGAAGAACTTCGCGGTCGTAGTAGGTAAACGCCTCGTAGATGAGTGGGTCCGAGAGGCAAATGCCGCACCGGCGCTCAACCTCTTCTTGGTAGAACTCAAGATTGGTGCGATTATCCGTGCCGCTTCGGCGATTGGCGTTGAGGTCGACCAAGATAGTGCCGAGGCGTGCCATCGTGCCACCGTGGCTGCGGCGACCGATATCCGCGAGCATCGACGAGACATCCTTAAAATAGCGAAGGATGAACGCGTTGAGGTTGATGCTGAGAAGCGTTTCGTCCATATCGAAAACGACTGCTTTGAGCACGCGGGCACCTTTCTCGAAAAATCGCTCCAGAATCGTTGGCTCCGGATACTTTACCCCAAAGCTGTATGCCTGACTGCCTATCGTCAACTTATGGAGACGGTCGTCCACAAGATTGCGAAAAAGTCTCCATACGAGTAAAAAATCGCAGTTCACGCTTGAAATCGAAATGATTTCCCCGTAACCTATACGAACGTGATTGCATAAGCGTCACATTAGTATCTGTCGGCTCCCGAGTGTTCCTAAACGTTGTGTGCTTGTCGCACCCTTCTGTAGGTCCTAGCAATCGGGGCCCCGTAGTTCGAAAGGGGTCCACCTTTGAGTGAGATTCAGAACTCGTCCATTTTCTCTCTTGACGATGTCAACGAGGAGGAGATGAACAACCTCATCGACGGTACGATTACCGACTTTGATGAGGGCGATCTCGTTAACGGCACTGTCGTTAAGATCGAGCATGATGAGGTGCTCGTTGACATCGGATTCAAGTCCGAGGGCGTTATCCCGGTCCGCGAGCTGTCCATCCGCAAGGACGCTAACCCTGCAGACATCGTTACACTCGGTGATCCCATCGAGGCTCTGGTTCTCCAGAAGGAGGACAAGGACGGTCGTCTGGTCCTGTCCAAGAAGCGTGCCGAGTACGAGCGTGCTTGGAACCGCATCGAGGAGAAGTTCAACTCCGGCGAGAACGTCGAGGGCGAGGTTATCGAGGTTGTCAAGGGCGGCCTGATCCTCGACATCGGCCTGCGTGGCTTCCTGCCTGCTTCCCTCGTCGACCTCCGTCGTGTCAAGGACCTCACCTCCTACATGGGCACCCGCATCGAGGCTCGCGTCATCGAGATGGACCGCAACCGCAACAACGTCGTCCTCTCCCGTCGCGTCGTGCTCGAGGAGTCCCGTAAGGCCGAGCGCTCCGAGATCCTGTCCAAGCTCAAGTCTGGCATGCGTCTCCAGGGCACCGTTTCCTCCATCGTCGACTTCGGCGCCTTCGTCGACCTCGGCGGTATCGACGGCCTCATCCACATCTCCGAGCTCTCCTGGAACCACGTCAACCATCCTTCTGAGGTTGTCAAGGTCGGCCAGGAGGTCGAGGTCGAGGTTCTCGACGTCGATCTCAACCGCGAGCGCATCTCCCTGGGTCTCAAGCAGACCACCGAGGATCCGTGGCGCGCACTGGTCAAGAAGTACCCCGTCGGCGCTATCGTCGAGGGCACTGTGACCAAGCTTGTCCCGTTCGGCGCTTTCGTCGACCTGGGCGAGGGCATCGAGGGTCTGGTGCACATCTCCGAGATGGCCAACAAGCACGTCGATCAGCCTTCTCAGGTCACCCACGTGGGCGACAAGGTTCAGGTCAAGGTCATGGAGATCGACCTCGACCGTCGTCGTATCTCCCTGTCCATGAAGTCTGCTGCTGAGACTCTGGGCGTTGAGATCGAGGTTACCCCGCTGCCTTCCGAGAAGAAGGACGAGGAGACCGACGCCGAGTAAATCGGTTTGACGATCACTTGTTTTAAGGGATCCGTCCGCAATGGACGGGTCCCTTTTGCATTTGCTGCTGAGGGTCGCGATGCTACCCGTGCGCAATGCTGCCCGGGCTGTCTGTTTGCTATTGGGTTGTCGGTGCATGAAAAATGCCGACATCCCGCCTCGGGGAGGAGGCGGGAACACACCGAGTAGACGGAGGGGTGCGGAGCGCGGTCGCGTCTCGACTGACGACGTTGCCCATCGACAGAATCATTGTAGCGCATGGCGGTTCTTGGTATATCGTGTCGAGCGTTTGCGTTGTGCCGTTGCCTGCGGTGACGGTGTGCTACACTCTTGCACTGCTGAGTGGGCCAGACGGTCGCGCGATGTGCTGCTTGCAGCACGCGTGAGGAAAGTCCGGGCTCCAGAGGGCGGGATGCCGGCTAACGGCCGGGCGGAGTGATCCGACGGAAAGCGCCGCAGAAAAGAAGACTCCCACCTGCGTCGTAAGGCGTAAAGGGAAAAGCTGAAACGGTGGTGTAAGAGACCACCAGCGTCGTGGTAACACGGCGGCTTGGCAAGCCCCATCCGGAGCAAGCGCGAATAGGAACGCTATGGGCCGGCCCGGTCCGCGTTCGGGTAGCGTGCGTGGAGCTGCATGGTAACGTGCAGACAAGATAAATGACCGTTCACGACAGAACCCGGCTTATAGGCCCACTTGGCATTTTTGTTACCCTGACAATCGATATGGTGTTTGCCGTATTATTGAGGCTGTTTGTTGCTTTGCTTGTTGTTGAGGGGCTTTGTTGGACAGCTATTTTACTCTGCAATCGAATATTGAGGCTTCGGGCGAGTTTGTGGACCGCAAGAGCCGGTTTATTGCCCAGCTGGTCCATATTGAGTCCGAGGATGAGGCGAATGCCTTTATCGAGATGGTTCGCAAGCGTCATTACGACGCTCGGCACAATGTTCCCGCGTGGATATTGGTCGATGGACGCGAGCGCCAGAGCGATGACGGTGAGCCGAGCCGCACGAGCGGTATGCCGACGCTCGAGGTGCTGCGCGGTGCGGGGCTCAAAAATGTTTGCTGTGTAGTGACGCGCTATTTTGGTGGCACGCTGTTAGGGCCTGGTGGCTTGGTGCGCGCCTATACCGCGGCGACGCAGGCGGCGGTGGCAGCTGCTCGGGAGGCTGGGCAGATCGTCGAGATGACGAGCGTCGTGCCTGTTGACGTGCATGTGGCCTATCCGCAGTATGAGCAGGTGCTTCGTTTGGCGCAGGATTCGGGTGCCAAGGTTTCGGATACCGATTACGCGGATGCCGTGACACTTCATTTGGTGTTTAAGGCGGGGGAGCAGGAGTCGTTTTGCGCTAAAATGCGCGAGCTTATGGCGGGGCGCGAGGAGATTGAGGTCGGCGCTCCCGAGTTTGCCGAGTTCTAACGGCGACGGCCGGCGTGCTTTTGGATGGATTCCAAGCGCGCCGGCCGTCGTTTTTCTGTTGCTGCCGTTTACTCGGCGAGCTGCTTTAGCACATCGCAGGCGATCGCGACGGCATCGTCGATGCAGCCGGGGCAGCTGCGGAGCGGACCCTTATCCGATCCGATGCCCTTGAGCGTGCCGCAGACGGTCGTCGTATTCTTCTCGCCAAAACGCTTGGCGATTTCGCGCGACAGCTTGTAGGTCTGGCCCTTGGTCTTGGGGTTTTCCATGCCGTCGCTCATTACAAAGCCCATGATGGCCACGGCGCCCGAGATGGCGCCGCAGGTTTCGGTCATGCCGCCCATGCCGGCACCAAAGCCCTCGGTGAGGGTAAAGGCGATCTGGGGGTCGAGCCCGACGGCGGGCGCGAGCGTGCAGGCGACAGCCTGGGCGCAGTTAAAGCCACGGGCGTGGTATTCGGCAGCTTGAGCCTGACAGGCGGTGATGTCAAGCTGGGCCGTATTGATTTGCTTCATCGTTGTCTCCTTGGTCACGGTGTACCCGCCTATGGTACCCGTGACGGGGCATGTAATCATCGAGAGCTTCATGTATGCCTCGTTTTTATCTATCGAGCAAATGCCCAAGGCTTGAGATAAATACCCCTGATCAATTTGTCCCATAACCTACCTTGGGGATGGGTTGAGAGGGGTGCGGGGTAGCGGTATCGTGAACCGAATGAAACGTAACCCAGGCTAGGGAGCTAGATATGAGCGAGCAGACCATCGGTACCACATGTGTTCAGGGCGGCTATCACCCGGGAGATGCCGAGCCGCGCCAGGTGCCCATCTACCAGTCCACCACGTGGAAGTACGACACGTCCGAGCACATGGGCAAGCTGTTTGACCTGGAGGAGTCGGGCTACTTCTACAGCCGCCTGCAGAACCCCACGTGCGATCTGGTTGCCGCCAAGATCTGCGAGATGGAGGGCGGTACCGCCGCGATGCTCACGAGCTCGGGCATGGCTGCGAACTTCCTCGCGATCTTTAACGTGGCCGGTGCCGGCGATCACGTAGTCGCGAGCTCTGCCATCTATGGCGGCACGTACAACTTGCTCGCCCACACCATGGGCCGTATGGGGCTGACCTGCACGTTCGTTGCCCCCGACTGCACCGATGAGGAGTTGGAGGCAGCCTTCCAACCCAACACCAAGCTCGTCTTTGGCGAGACGATCGCCAACCCCGCCCTTGCCGTGCTCGATATTGAGCGCTTTGCCAAGGCCGCGCATGACCACGGCGTGCCGCTGATGGTCGACAACACCTTCCCGACGCCCGTGATGTGCCGTCCCTTTGAGTGGGGCGCCGACATCGTTACGCACTCCACCACCAAGTACATGGATGGACATGCTGCCTACCTGGGCGGCGTGATCGTCGATCACGGTCAGTTTGACTGGATGGCTCATGCGGACAAGTTCCCGGGTCTCACTACGCCCGACGAGAGCTACCACGGCGTGACCTATGCCGAGAAGTTCGGTCGCGAGGGCGCCTTCATTACCAAGGCCACCGCGCAGCTCATGCGCGACCTCGGCCCCATGCAGAACCCGCAGGCGGCCTTCTTCCTGAACAGCTCGCTCGAGAGCCTGCATGTACGCATGCCGCGTCATTGTGAGAACGGCCTGGCCGTTGCCAAGTTCCTGCAGAGTCATCCCAAGGTACGCTTCGTGAGCTATCCGGGCCTGGAGGGTGACAAGTACTATGACCTGGCTCTGAAGTACATGCCCAACGGTACCTGCGGCGTGGTGAGCTTTGGCTTTAACGGTGGTCGCGCGGCGGCCGAGACCTTTATGAAGAGCCTCAAGCTCGCCCAGATCGCCACGCACGTGGCCGACGCCCGCACTTGCTGCCTGCATCCTGCTAACGCCACGCATCGCCAGATGAACGATGAAGAGCTCATCGCCTGTGGCATCTCCGCCGACATGGTACGTCTGTCGTGCGGCCTCGAGGACACGGCCGATCTGATTGCCGACCTTGAGCAGGCGCTCGAGCAGTGCTAGGCTAGCGTTCGCATAAGGCGCCGATGCTGGCAGAAAGCTTCGGCGACCTTTAGTTCCGATTCCGTAGGCGGGACCCCAATCGCGACTGTTTACAGGCGATTGGGGCCCCGTTTTTGCGTTGGGCCACTCGAAAGGATGGATATGGAGAAAACCGCAGAGCAGCTGCGCCGCGAGCACATTGCCCTAGAGGGCGACGCCCATGGCAAGAACAAGTGGGCGATTCTGTTTACCGTGCTCATCATGACGTTTATGGTGTGTCTGGATTCGACCGTCGTGACCGTGGCGCTGCCCGTGATGCAAAAGGAACTGGGCGTGGGCCTCGATCGCATTCAGCTGGTAAGCTCGGTGTATCTGCTTGCGACTTGCGTGGCTATGTTGCCGTTTGGCCGTCTGGGCGACGTGCGCGGCAAGGTGAATGTGTTCCAGCTGGGCGTCATCGTCTTTTCGGTCGGTTCGCTGTTGTGCGGCCTTTCGGCCTCGCTCGAGGTTCTTATCCTGGCACGCATTGTTCAGGGCGTCGGTTGCGCGGCGGCCATGGCTAACAACATGGGTATCATCACCGAGTCGTTTCCGGCGCGCGAACGAGGCCGTGCCATGGGTATTCTCGCGACCTTCGTGGCCCTCGGCATGATGTGTGGCCCCGTGCTCGGCGGCATGCTGGTGGCAAGCTTTCCCTGGGAGAGCATCTTCCTCATCAACCTGCCCATTGGCGTGATCTCGTTTATCGTGGGACTCTACACACTGCCGCATGTTAGGCCAGAGGTCGGCGAACGCCCCATGCCCCTTGCCGAGGCCGCTCGTCGCTGCTTTGCAAATTCGGCCTTCACCATCAACCTTGCCTGCATGCTCATCGTGTTCGTTGGCATTGGCGCATCCGAGTTTATTCTGCCGTTCTATTTTCAGGACGCCCACGGCTTCGGTTCCGACATTTCCGGATTGCTCTTTTTGTCGCTGCCGATGGTGAATGCCTTTATCGGCCCGCTTTCGGGTACGGTTTCGGACCGTGTTGGCTGCGAGGGCCCCACGGCGGTCGGCCTGGGCGTGTACGTATGCGGTCTTTTTGCGGTAAGCACGCTCGACGAGCACTCTTCCATCCCTGTGATCGTGTGCTGTGTCGCGTTTATGTCGTGCGGTACGTCGATTTTCCAGAGCCCTAACAATTCGTTGTATATGGGCTCGGCTCCGCGCGAAGCACTCGGTTTCGCGGGCAGCTTGGGTAGCCTGGCGCGCTATGCGGGTATGGCACTCGGCATTACGGTGGCGTCGAATATCCTGTATGGGCAGATGAGCGTGGCGATGGGCGAGGCCGTGACCAGTTTTGTTGCAGGCCGTCCGGATGTGTTCCTGTTTGGTTTCCGTTCAGTGTTCTACGTGCTTATGGCTGTGGCCGCTGTGGGCTTTGCGCTCGCCATGGTGCGTCTGGTGAGGATGCGTGCCCGCCATTAGCGTGTTGGGTGGCTGTCTGCCACGCTTCGCGCCATTCCAAAAAGACTGGTTTGTGGTGCGATGCGGCTTGTGGGGCGGGCGGGGGTCGGTCCGTGGTAGACTATCGAACAACGTTTATTAATCGCGCGGTATCGTTGCCGCGAGAAGGGGTTGCGCCATGCAGGAGCTTGAGGATCGTATTCGCCATGACGGCATCGTAAAGGCCGGTAACGTCCTTAAGGTTGATGCCTTCCTCAACCACCAGTGCGACGTTGAGCTGTTCGACCACATGGGTGCCGAGTGGGCCCGTCTGTTCGAGGGTGTCGAGATCAACAAGATCCTGACGATCGAGGCTTCGGGTATTGGTATGGCCTGCATCGCAGCCCAGCATTTTGGCGGCGTGCCGGTGGTCTTTGCCAAGAAGGCCCAGTCCATCAACCTTGACGGCGAGCAATATGCCACGACCATTTACTCCTTTACCAAGCAGAAGGAGTACCCGGTCATCGTTGGCAAGCGCTTCCTGTCCGAGGGCGACAAGGTCCTGATTATCGACGACTTCCTGGCCAACGGCTGCGCGCTCGAGGGTCTTATCAAGATCTGCGAGGCTGCGGGTGCCGAGGTTTCCGGTATTGGCATTGCGGTGGAGAAGGGCTTCCAGGGCGGTGGCGATAAGCTCCGTGAGCGCGGCTTCCGCGTCGAGAGCCTGGCCCGTATCGCCGATATGGACTGCGAGACCGGCGAGATCACCTTCGCCTAAGCGCGCAACACAAGCGATTGGTATGCGATGTGACAAAGGGACTGTCCCCTTTGTCACATTTTTTTATGAGGGGAGGTGTTGATATGGATGAGAACAAGATAGGATGGCGCGAGTATGCGCGCTATGCCGAGATGTCGGTCGAGGAGTTGGCGCGCGATTGCGAGGTGCAGGTGTTTCGCGCGACGGGTCCGGGCGGACAGGGCGTGAACACGACGGACTCGGCGGTGCGCATGAAGCATGGGCCCACGGGGATTACCGTGACGGCGCGCGAGAGCCGCAGCCAGTTTCAGAATCGCGCGAGCTGCCTGCGCAAACTGAGGGCAGAGCTTGAGCGTCGCGGGCGTCCACCGCGCCGACGCGTAAAGACCAAGGTGCCTCAGCGCTCTCGCCAGCGCAGGCTCAACGACAAACACTTCAACGCCATTAAAAAGGCCAACCGTCGTAAGCCGGGCGGGGAGGAATGATCTTCTCAATAAGTTGCGGTGAAATAGGGACTGTTTGGGCTTTAGCTGCATAAACAGTCCCTATTTCACCGCAACTTATGAGGAGTTAGCGGGTTGGGTGCCAGACCTCGAGGACGGCGGGAAGGATGTCCACCTCGATGCGCGAGGCGACAACGGGCTCGCCGTCGGCCTGAATGGGGTAGTCGGGCTCCTCAAAGTTAAGCTCGGCATGGCGACACCGGCGCATGCGAACCGGTGGCAGCTTGGTATGGTGGCCGTCTTTGGCCGAAAGGAACATGGGCAGGGCGACCGCACGGGGGACGGGGCCGCAGGCGTAGCAAACGTCGAGGATGCCGTCGCACGGGTCGGCATCGGGACAGATGCGATAGCCCGAGCCATAGGTAGGACCCAGCTGGATGGCCATGATAATCGCGCGCACGCGCTCGGCTGGCGCGCCATCAAAGCTGATGGTCATGGGGTAGTTGCGGTAGCGCAGACCAAACTGCTCAAGTCCCGAGAGGGTGTAGAGCGGAGCGCCGGCGAGGCCCGTCTTTTTGCGCAGTTCGGCGGTGCCCAGGCCGATGGCGGCATCGATGCCGACGGAGAGCGTCTGGTCGTAGTACTCAACGGTAGCCTCGCCGCTGCCGCTCGCAGGGCTCCACGAGCGAATGCGTCCGATGTCCTGACGCTGCAGCTCGCAGGTGAGCAGCGCGCCAAAGTCCTTGCCGGAGAAATCGTCGATGCCGAGGGTCTGGGCAAAATCGTTGCCGGAGCCCACGGGTAGGATGGCAAGAGCGGGGCGGGCGTCCTCCCTTTGCGTCATAAGCCCGTTGACGACCTCGTGAATCACGCCGTCGCCGCCAAGGGCGATAACGGTGCGATAGCCCTGAGCCTGTGCGGCCAGCTCCTTGGCGTGTCCCATGCACTCGGTCAGCACCAGGTCAAACTGGGATGCGCGTGTGGTCATGTCCAAAAAGCGCTGCAGGCGCTCGGCAACTTCGTGCGCCGCACCCGACTGGGCGGCTGGGTTGGCGATGATGAGCGTGCGACCAAAATCAGTTGCGTGCATGGGGCGACTCCCGGCGTATGACGTGACGGTGCGGTCGCGCTCAGGTCGAATTGCCCCCGATTGTGGCTGCACGTCGAATACTTACGTCTACTCTATCAGGTCGTTGTGGCGCTCGATAGCATCCGCTACCGTACCGCCCTCATCCACAATAAGCGAACGGCGCTTGGGCGAGATGATGCGCTGGGCGGGGTACACGCCGCGGTGTCCGGCGGCTAGGTAGCTGATAAAGGCCACGATGACAAAGAACCCGGCTGCCGTGCCGTGGAACAGGTCGATGGCCATCATACAGGTGGTGATGGGCACGTTAAGGCCGGCGCAGAACACGCCGAGCATGCCCAGCGCTGCCAGAAAGCTGGGATCGATTCCGACGAGGCAACCTATCCAGCCGCCGAGCGCCGCACCGATACCAAACAGGGGCGTGACCTCGCCGCCTTGGAATCCGGCACCCAGGGTGAGCGCTGTCACCACGAGCTTGATGACTGCGTCGGCAAGGGTCGTGTTACCGGCGAACCCGGCGCCCGAGAGCCAGGTGGCAAGGCCGGCATACTTCCAGGCGTCGAGCATCGCGTAGGCCGCGAGCACCACGAGTGCGCCTATGAGTGCGCGAATGAGGTAATTGGTGATAAAGCGACCGTAGAGGCTCTTGACGGTTCGAACCGACCAGGCAAAGAGGCGTGCCGTCAGACCGAAGATAATTGCGCTGATAACAACGATGACGACCGTTTTGGGCGTCATGGCGGGAACGCTGGCGATGACATTCGCTTCGTACTCGGTACCCAGGGCGATTGATGTAAAGTAGCCGGTAAACGAGGCGACCAGGCAGTAAATGCCCGCGGTGTAGTCAATCTTGCCGATAAAGCACATCTCCATGCCAAAGAAAGCTCCGGCAAGGGGCGAACCGAATACGGCACCAAAGGCCGACGAGATGCCGGCGAGCATGAGGTCGTGGTGGTCATGCTTTTTGAGGTGGGCGAGGCTCGAGATGTTGCTGGCGATGGTGCCGCCGATCTGCACTGCGGCCCCCTCGCGACCGGCCGATCCGCCCGTTAGGTGCGTGAGCGTGGAGCAGACGAAGGTGAGGACGGCCATGCGCATATGGATGAGGCGTGTGCCCAGAGCGGAGTCGATGACCAGGTTGTTACCGCGTTTGGCGGCAAGGCCGTGGTTTTTGTACACCCATGCGGTGGCAACGCCCACAACGGGAAGCAGCGCGTAGACCCACACATGGTGCTCGCGATAATCGGTCGCGATATTCAGCGAGGCCAAAAACGCCCAAGCGGAAACGCCCATGGCGAGCGAGACGATGACGACGAGCGCGAGCAACTTGGCGCTCGCGAGTAGGTTGCGGGCGTTGCGGCGCGTGTCGGCAGCCAAGAGATGCTCAGAGCGGGTGAGCTGATGCCTGCCTGCCGTGATGACGTCGTTCAGGGAGAAAAAACCGCCTTCGTCGAGCGGCTGGGAATGATCCTGCGCTTCGTTTGCGCTTTCGGGTTTGTCGTTATGAGCCATACGATCCTCTTTTAGGTTGCAACGCAAGCATTATAAAACGCGGTAAACGCGACGAGCCGGTGGGCTGGTTTCCATTCTGTTTCGCGGCCTGCAACCGACAGGTGTATTTGCGGGTACAGGCCGAGTCGCGGTCGTGCGTCGGGGATTATACTGAGACAAGCATAAAGAATCGGCGCCCCTGTTGTGCGCCGTGGCATTAAGAGGTGCATATGGCAGAGAAACTCATTCCGCTGGAGGACGCGCAGTCGATTGTTCTGTCGCACGTTGCTCCGACCAATCTCGTAGAGATTCCCGTGTGGCAGGCGGCTGGTTTTCCCTTGGCCGAGGATGCTGTGGCCGATATCGACATTTCGCCGTTTGCCAACAGCGCTATGGACGGATATGCCGTGCGCTCGGCGGACTTGGCGCAGGCGTCTGGTGAGACGCCTGTGACGCTCGACGTTATCGGACACGAGGCTGCGGGCCATGTGTTTGAGGGTGCTCTTGGCCCGGGCGAGACGGTCCGCATTATGACAGGCGCGCCGGTGCCCGAGGGTGCCGACGCCGTAGTGAAATACGAGATCGTCGAGGTGCTTGACGGCGATGGCAACGAGGGCTCGCACGTCCGCTTCTCGGCGCCGGCCAAGGTGGGGGAGAACGTTCGCTCTGCCGCCGAGGAGGCCCATGCCGGCGATGTTGTGATGCACGCCGGCGAGGTCGTGGCTCCGGCGGGCGCGGGCCTGCTGGCAAGCGCCGGTTACGCGAGCGTGAAGGTGCACGCTGCCCCACGTGTGGGCATCATCTCGCTGGGCACGGAGCTGGTCGCACCGAGCAACGTGCCGTCGCGCGGGCAGATTCGCGACTCCAACTCGTCGGCGTTGATGGCCGAAGCACTCGATGCCGGCGCCGAGCCCGTGTTCTACGGCATTGCGCCCGATGATGAGCAGGCGATTGCCGAGCTGGTTCATCGTGCCGTGCAGGAG
>URFE01000036.1:0-16270 GCA_900546965.1 uncultured Collinsella sp. | reverse complement strand
CACGGTCACGCGCGTGATTGGACACGACCGCGTGGAGGCCGTCGAGGTAAGCCAGGTCGACGAGCACCTGGCGCCCATTCCGGGGACCGAGCGCATTGTTCCGTGCGACACGTTGCTGCTTTCGGTGGGCTTGATTCCCGAGAACGAGCTTTCGGTGGGTGCGGGCGTTGAGCTTGACCCGCGCACGCGCGGCGCCGTGGTGGACCAGAGCCTGCAGACGGGCGTGCCGGGCATCTTTGCCTGCGGCAACGTGCTGCACGTGCACGACCTGGCAGACAACGTGACGACCGAGTCCGAGAGGGCTGGCACAGCTGCAGCGGCGTACGCGCTGGGGACCGACGCGGGCTCCGTTCCGAACTGCGAGCTCACAGTCTCCCCTGCCGGCATCGCGGGCTATGCACTGCCGGGACGCATTACGGCTGTGACGCTCACCAAGCTCAACTTCCGCGTGCGCCGACCCGTCAACGCCGCCCGCGTGAGGATCTTGGCCGACGGCGAGGAACTGTTCGCCGGCAAGGTCCGCCCGTTTAAACCGAGCGTAATGGAAAGCTTCCCGCTGACGGCAAAGGTGATCAAGCAGGCGCTCGGCCTGGGTGCCAGCGAGATTGTCCTATCCGTCGACCCCTTCGAGGAGGCATAGCACATGAGCGACACCGTGATCGAAACGCTGCAGTTCAACTGCACCACCTGCCCATCCGAGTGCCTCCTGACCGTAGAGGTGGAGCGTGGCGCCAATGGCGCCGTGGTGGAAGTGCGCTCCGTAACCGGCAACAACTGTCCGCGCGGCGATAAGTTCGCGCATCAGGAGCTCACCTGCCCCATGCGCGTGCTCACCACCACCGTGGCCGTATCCGGCGGCGACGAAGCGCTGCTCCCCGTGCGCACCGCCGAAGCCATCCCGCTAGAACTCCACGCCCAAGCCATGGACCTCATCCGCAGCCTGGTCGTCGAAGCTCCCATCCGCATGGGCGACGTCGTCCTCCCCAATCTCCTCAACACGGGCATCGACCTCATCGCCAGCATGGACATCGAGTAGCTAATTTGGGACGGGCTCTTTAAGCTACCCCGCCATCCACCCTGCCCTCCTCAGTTGCGGAGAAATAGCTCCTGATTTCCGCTAAAACCCCGGCATCCAGGAACTATTCCACCACAACTATCCTTGGAATCGGTATTTAGCCTGTGCCTACTTTAGTGCCATTTCAAAACTATGCCGGATTACGGGGCTGATTCGAAGACCCCCATCCATACCGGCAATTTTCTGTTTTTGATAAGCCGTCTACCTGCGGTTTTAATTTCGCGATTTTTCCCATGGTCAAGCAATACAGGTCCAGCCCCGTAATCCGCCATACTTTTGAAACCAGCCCATTTGGGACGGGCCTCTTATGACGACTTTTGCCCGATCATTCCGCATGTTTGACGCAGCTAAAATAGCCCGTCCCAAATTGACTACCCTGGCATTGGGGATACCATGGTGGCAACCTAGCGAAAGGACGATGTATGGCACATGTCGATGACCAGCGCGTGGCGCGCGTGCTCGATGCGCTCGAGGCTCAGCACCCCGGCGCGCAGCTGCTTGTGAATGACCCATGGTCGATTTATTACCTGACCGGCTTTTATGCCGATATGTTCGAGCGTTTTTGCGGCGTTCTGCTCGCACGCGATAGCGAGCCTGTGATCTTGGTCAATGCGCTACACCAACTGCCGGAGTATGACAATGCCCGCGTCGCCTATCACACCGACAACGACGTCGTAGCCGACGCCATCGTTCGTGAGGTCGATCCGAACAAACCACTCGGCATCGACACCGTCATGCGTTCCGGCTTTTTGATGCCCCTCATGGAGCGCCACGCCGCCAGCGAGTTTTTCCTGGGCGACTTTGCCGTCACCGCCGCGCGCACCCACAAGGATGCCGCCGAGCAGGAGCTTATGCGCGTGTCCTCGGCCGCTAACGACGCCGTGATGGCCGAGGCGGTCAAACTCGTCCACGAGGGCGTAACGGAACGCGAAATTGCCGACCAGATGCTCGGCCTGTATCGCAAGCACGGCTGCGAGGGCTTTAGCTTTCCGCCAATCGTGAGCTTTGGCGCCAACGCCGGCGATCCGCACCACGAGCCCGACGACACCGTGCTCAAGCGCGGCGACGTGGTGCTGTTCGACATTGGCGGACGCCGCTGCAACTACTGTTCGGACATGACGCGCACGTTCTTTTGGGGCGAGCCGGACGAGGAGACCGCGCGTATCTACAATATCGTGCGCCGCGCCAACGAGGCTGCCGAGGCGCTCATCGCACCAGGCGTGCGTATGTGCGACCTGGACCGCGCCGCTCGCGACGTGATTGAGGACGCTAGCTACGGCAAGTACTTTACGCATCGCCTGGGTCACTCGATCGGTCTGCAAGACCACGAGCCGGGCGATGTCTCGCTTGTCAACGAGCAAGTCGTAGAGCCTGGCATGACGTTCTCCATCGAGCCGGGTATCTACCTCCCCGGCCGAACCGGCGTCCGCATCGAGGACTTGGCCCTGGTGACCGAGAAGGGCGTCGAGATTCTCAACGCCTACCCCCACGATCCGGTCCGCCTAGACTAGGCACGCCACCAAAGCTTCCCTAGAAGTTGCGGTGAAATAGGGACTGTTTAAGGCTTCTAGCCCATAAAACAGTCCCTATTTCACCGCAACTGATGAGGGGATGGGTTAGCGGAGCAGGCCGGCCACTTCGCCGGCTAGGGTGATGGTGCCGGCGGCAACAAAGGACTCGCCCGCGGCATCGAGGGCTGCGAGGGCCTCAGGCACGCTGGGATACACGCCCGCCAGCTTGTCGGCGTCCACAAGTGCGGCGAGTTCCTCTGCCGGCAGGGCGCGGTCGGAATCGGTTTGGGTCACGACCACGCGCGGAAAGGCCGGGATCAGCACGTCAACGATGCCCGCCACGTCCTTGTCGGCCAGTGCAGCGCACAACAGCGTGGGGCGATTCTCCACGCACGGATCGATCTCGTCCAGCGCGCTTACAAAGTTCTCGCAGCTCTGGGGGTTATGGCAGGCATCAATCAGCTTGAGCGGATCGGTCCCCAGCACATCAAAACGACCAGGTGTGGGACAACCCATAAGCGAGGCATCAAGCGCATCGTGGTCGAGCTCGCGGCCCAGATAGCCCTCGCATAGCATAATCGCGCACGCTGCATTCTGCGGTTGATAGGCCGGCTTGACCATACTCGACGTGTAGATCGCACGCGGCGTGGTGCAGCTAAACTCAACCGTGTCGCCCACATGCGCCGGCGCCTTGGTCGTGGCGTGGCTCACCACGAGCGGCACGATGCCGCACTCGCGGCAACGGGCATCCATCACGCGCTGAACGCTCGCCTCGTGCGTGCCCTCGCCCAAAACAACCAGGCGTCCCGGCTTAATGACCGCAGCCTTCTCCCCCGCAATGGCCTCGAGCGTGTCACCCAAAATATGTGTGTGATCGAGCCCAATGCCCGTAATGGCAACGGCGACGGGATCGGTCGCGCTTGTGGCGTCCCAACGCCCGCCCATGCCAACCTCGAGCACGGCAACATCCACCGCGGCCTCGGCAAACACGACAAGCGCGGCAGCCGTCAGCAGGTCAAACGGCGTAATGGTATAGGCACGCTCCCCCGCCGCCACACGGCGCGCATTCACGCGACGTCCCGCCTCAACAGCGGCAGAAACACCACGGGCAAACGCCTCATCGCTCACAACGCACCCATCGACCTCCATGCGCTCGGGATAGCGCACCAGCTGCGGCGACGTATACAGCGCGGTCTTGAGCCCCTCACCACGAAGAATAGCAGCCGAAAAACGCGTGGTCGAAGTCTTGCCATTGGTACCGGCAACCTGGATACAATCAAAATACTCGTCCGGACGCCCCAGCTCATCGAGCATATCGACAACCGTCTCGAGCAAAGGACCAGCATCCCCAGAAATCCGCCCCGTATCAGCAGCAAGTCCCACAGCCTCATCAAACGAAAGCAACTCAAACGAGAAAGGAACGACATACGACCCAGAACGCTTAGGCATAAACCAAAGTCCCCTCAACATAAAAAGAGGCCCGTACTAAACAACGAGCCCCTCCCATTCAAAATATCAGCCAAACACCGCTTGCAGCGGAATCAAGGCCACAACCCAGCGGTCCTAACAGGCAGATGCAAACAACCACGCAACCGCCATGGGAGCGGTTTGGGGCTTTGCTCGATACAAGTTCCGCACGAGCCGAAGGCCACTTAATGTGGCCTTCGTGCGAGCAGGACTGTCCGCAGTAGCGAGCAATGCCCCAAACCGCGTCCCCCAGTACCGCTTACGAGAAGTCAGCAACCTGAGCAGTCAGCGCCATCAGGATCTCCTTGAGCTCAGCTGCACGGTCCCTCTTCTTCTGGACCACCGCGGGCGCGGCCTTGGCCACAAAGCCCTCATTGGCCAGCGTCTTCTCGCAGCCGGCGAGCTCCTTCTGGGCCGCGGCGATCTCCTTCTCCAGGCGTGCCTTCTCGGCCGAAAGATCAACCTTGCCCTCGAGCACCACAAAGACCTCGACGCCGCTGTCGACCACGGCGATGCTCGCAGCCGGCTTCTCAACATCGGTACCCATGACCAGCGAAGCGGTGTTGGCCAGCGGCTCAATGGTCGAGCGCAGGCTCTCGAGCTTCTCGATGTCCTCGGCACCGGCGCGCACGACCACGTCGAGCTCGGCCTTGGGGCTCAAGCGATAACGCGAACGCGTGGCGCGGGCGGCGGAAACGACGGTGCGGCACAGCTCAAACGCGCGCTCGGCAGGCTCATCGACATACTTCGCATAGTCGACG
Source organism: uncultured Collinsella sp. (assembly GCA_900546965.1). Taxonomy (GTDB): domain Bacteria; phylum Actinomycetota; class Coriobacteriia; order Coriobacteriales; family Coriobacteriaceae; genus Collinsella. The sequence continues at coordinate 11,456 of URFE01000036.1, read as the reverse complement.
GACTCCGGCCACTTGGCGATCATGAGCGCCTCGGCACGGTCAACGTTGCCCTCGGCGTCCAAATCGAGCACGCTCGCCGGCATGTTGTCCCAGATCTCCTCGGTGACAAACGGCATTAGCGGGTGCATCAGGCGAATGGAGGTGTCGAGCACAAAGATCAGGTTACGCTGAGCCTGCAGACGGCCCTCGCCCTTCAGGCGGGCCTTGGTGACCTCGACGTACCAGTCGCAGACCTCGTTCCAGAAGAACTGCTGCACGCCGCGGGCCATGTCGCCAAAGGTGTAGTTCTCAATACCCTCGGTGACCATCTTGACGGCCTTGGCCAGGCGGCTGAACATCCAGGCGTCGGCCGGCGTCTCAACGACGGGCTCACCGGGCGTGTAGCCCTCCATGTTCATGAGCAGGAAGCGGCTGGCGTTCCAGATCTTGGTCACAAACGACTTAGCCTGTTCGGTACGCGGGCTGTCGATGAGCTTCTTGGTCTTCTTATCGATGTTCGCGTCGAACTTGACATCCTGGTTGTTGGTGCACAGCGTGAGCAGGTTGAAGCGCATGGCATCGGCGCCGTACATGCCAATGAGGTCCATGGGGTCAACGCCGTTGCCCTTGGACTTGGACATTCGGCTGCCGTCCTTGGCAAGGATCGTCGGGTAGATGACGACATCCTTAAACGGCACCTCGTCCAGGAAATACAGCGAGCTCATGACCATGCGGGCGACCCACAGCGCGATGATGTCGCGCGCGGTGACGAGCGCCGTCGTGGGGTGATGCCCCTCGAGCAGCTCCGGCTTTTGCGGCCAGCCCTGCGTGGCGAAGGTCCACAGCTGCGAGCTGAACCAGGTGTCCAGCACGTTCTCGTCCTGATGCACGTGATGGCCGCCGCACTTGGGGCACACGTCGGTGTCCTCGGTAAGGGCGTCCTCCCAGCCGCAGTCCTCGCAGTAGAACACAGGGATGCGGTGGCCCCACCACAGCTGGCGCGAGATGCACCAGTCCTTAAGGTTCTCCATCCAGGTGGTGTAGGTCTGCGTCCAACGCGCGGGGTGGAAGGTGACCTTGCAAGAGTTGACGGCGTCGAGCGCCGGCCCCTTGAGCTTATCGACGGCGACGAACCACTGCTCGGACAGCCACGGCTCCAGTGCGGCGTCGCAACGGTAGCAGTGCATGACGGAGTGATCGAGGTCCTCGACGTGATCGAGCAGGTCATGCTCCTCAAACCACTTGATGACGGCCTCGCGGCACTCCTCGCGGGTCATGCCGGTGAACTCGCCGTAGCCCTCGACGACCACCGCGTGCTCGTCGAAGATATTGATCTGCGGCAGGTCGTGAGCCTGACCCATGGCGTAGTCGTTGGGGTCGTGGGCCGGGGTGACCTTGACAAAGCCGGAGCCAAAGTTGGCGTCGACATGCCAATCCTCAAAGATGGGGATCTCGCGGTCGACAATGGGAAGCTTGACGGTCTTGCCCACGAAGGCGGCCTTCTCGGGGTCCTTCGGGGAGACGGCGACACCTGTGTCGCCGAGCATGGTCTCGGGGCGCGTGGTGGCGACGACGATGTAGTCCTGGCCGTTGACCGGCTCGGTCAGCGGATAGCGCAGGTGCCACAGATGGCCCTTCTCGTCCTTGTACTCGGCCTCGTCGTCCGAGATGGCGGTGGTGCAGTTGGGGCACCAGTTGACGATGCGCTTGCCGCGGTAGATCAGACCGTCGTGGTACCAGTCGCAGAAGACCTTGCGCACGGCCTGCGCGTAGTCCTCGTCCATGGTAAAGCGCTCGTTGTCGAAGTCGACGGAGCAGCCCATACGCTTGATCTGCTCGACGATGATGCCGCCGTACTCGTGGGTCCAATCCCAGCAAGCGTCGACAAACTTGTCGCGACCGATCTCCAGGCGGCTAATGCCCTCGCTCTTGAGTTTCTTGTCGACCTTGGTCTGCGTAGCGATACCGGCGTGGTCGGTGCCCAGCACCCAGCGCGTGGACTTGCCGCGCATGCGGGCCATGCGGATGATGGCGTCCTGGATGGAGTCGTCGGTGGCGTGGCCCATGTGGAGCTTGCCGGTCACGTTGGGAGGCGGAATGGTGACGGTGCAGTCGCCCACGCCCTCGCGGCGCTTGTAGTAGCCGCCGTCGAGCCACTTCTGCAGGATCGCCGGCTCGTTGGTCGACGGATCGTAGTTCTTGGGCATCTCTTCCATATATCTCTCCCTTGCCCGTCGGCGTGTCCGCCTGCTTGGTTTTCGCTCGGTCAGGTCCTGACTCGCACGAAGAGCACATTAAGTGCTCTTCGGCTCGTGCGGAATCTACGAAAACCAAGCAGGCGGACACGCCTTAGGTATCGATTACTTCAGTCTGAAGGTACTAACTTGACAATCTCACAGAATAGCACAGGCATACCTGCCGAAAAGGGACAGGTTTATTTTGGTAGGTTTTATCAGGGGAAACGACATTTGTCCATATAAAACCGACCAAAATAAACCTGTCCCTAAATGGCAGGCCCCGCGGTGGTTGCCGCGGGGCCTGGATTCAAGCTATTTACCCGTAGATGCGCTGGGGCTGTTCTTCGCCCTTTACGGAGGCTTCGGTCACGATGACCTTGACGACACCCTCCTCGCTGGGCAGGTCGAACATCGTCTGCTGCAGCACGTCCTCGCAGATGGAGCGCAGGCCGCGGGCGCCGGTCTTGCGGGCGAGCGCCATGCGGGCGATCTCGTGCAGGGCGGCGTCCTCAAACTCAAGCTCAACGTCCTCGAGCTGGAACATCTTACGGTATTGACGCACCACGGCGTTCTTGGGCTCGGTCAGGATCGACACCAGGTCATCCTCGTCGAGCGCCTGCGTCTGGGTGACGACGGGCGTACGGCCCACGAACTCGGGGATCATACCAAAGGCGTTGAGGTCCTGCGGGAGCACCTGACGCAGCAGGTCGTTCTCGTCGACCGACGTGGGTCCGGCGATCTCGGAGTTAAAGCCCACGCCCTTGTTGCCCACGCGGTCGGCGATGATCTTGTCCAGACCCACAAAGGCACCGCCGCAGATGAACAGGATGTTGGTCGTATCGATCTGCAGCAGCTCCTGCTGGGGATGCTTACGGCCGCCGGTGGGCGGAACGCTTGCCACCGTGCCCTCAAGAATCTTAAGCAGTGCCTGCTGAACGCCCTCGCCCGAAACATCGCGGGTGATGGAGAGGTTCTCGGCCTTGCGGGCGATCTTGTCAATCTCGTCCACGTAGATAATGCCCACCTGTGCGCGCTCGATATCACCATCGGCGGCGTTGATGAGCTTGAGCAGGATGTTCTCCACGTCCTCGCCCACGTAGCCGGCCTCGGTAAGCGCAGTGGCGTCGGCGATGGCAAACGGCACCTCGAGGATGCGCGCGAGCGTCTGGGCCAGCAGGGTCTTACCGGTACCGGTGGGACCGAGCAGCAAGATGTTGGACTTGGCGAGCTCTACCTCGTCCATATCGTCGTCGAACTGCGAGCCCATGTCGTCGTCAAAGGCAGACACCGCGGCGCCGCCCTCGATCACGCGGCGATAGTGGTTGTACACGGCAACCGACATGGCGCGCTTGGCGTCCTCCTGACCCATAACATAGGCCGAAAGCTCGTCATAAATCTCGTGCGGCGTCGGCACGTGCGTGATGACCTGGCGGTCGTCCTCGAGCTCAAAACCCTCGGTCTCGGGGTCCACGGCGGGCTGGGATGCAGCCTGGCCGTGGTCGTTGAGGAAGCCCGGCAGTTTGCCGTTGCGGGCGGCGTCCATAAAGTCCGAAGCCAGCGACTCCTCAAGGATCTCGGAGCAGGCGGCGACGCACTCGTCACAGATAAAGATGTTGGTCGGGCCCTTTACGAGGCGACGAACCTGGCCCTGCTCTTTTCCGCAAAAGGAGCAGCGGATGGGGTTGCCGTTCTCGTCAAAGTTGTCCTGCATGTTACCTGCCATCCTAGGCGTCCTTCGCGGCCAGATCGCGCGAGGTGACGATACGGTCGATCAGACCGTAGTCGAGGGCCTCGGCAGCAGTCAGGTAGTTGTCGCGCTCGGTGTCGGCCTGGACCTTCTCGATGGGCTGGCCCGAGGCGTCGGACAGGATCTGGTTGAGCTCGCGGCGAGTCTTCTTAATCTCCTCGGCAACGATCTCAATCTCGGTCTGCTGGCCCTGGGCACCGCCGCTGGGCTGGTGAATCATGACCTTGGAGTGCGGCAGGCAGAAGCGCTTGCCCTTAGCGCCGGCCGAAAGCAGCACGGCGGCCATGGACGCAGCCATACCGACGCAAATGGTGGAGACCTGCGGCTTGATGAAGTTCATGGTGTCCAGAATCGCCAGGCCGGAGTAGACCTCGCCGCCGGGCGAATTGATATAGAGCGAGATATCCTTCTCGGCATCCTGGCTCTCAAGATGCAACAGCTGGGCAACGACCAGGTTGGCGCTGACGGAGTTGATCTCCTCGCCCAAGAAGATGATGCGATCGTTGAGCAGGCGCGAATAGATATCGTAGCTGCGCTCGCCGCGCGGCGTCTGCTCGATAACGTATGGCACGAGGGCGGAATCGAACTTAGCGATCATACGCATCTCCATTTCTCTCTTACGGACCAAATTGGTTCTAGATAAACGTACGGTGCCCGCATGCTATGCATTGGCTGGCACCGTACGAAGCAACCGGATAACCGGTGTATAACTTTACCCCATCACGGGCGCACACATGCGCTCGCGGGCAAGGTGGCGAGAATTACTCGGCGTCCTTGGCGGTCTCGTCGACCTCGGTCACCTTGGCGTTCTCGACCAGGTGGTCGACGGCCTTGGAGCGACGGATGGACTCGCGGACGGCAGGCATGCGGCCATCGGCGATGAACTCGGCCTTGGAAGCCTCGACGTCCTTGACGCCCGCCTTCTCGAACTCGGCGTTGATGTCGTCCTCGGTGACCTCGATCTTGAGCTCACGGGCGAGGGCGTCCAGAGCCAGGGACTCACGGGCAACGTCGTTGGCCTGCTTGTGCAGGTCGCCGATGAACTGCTCCATGGTCAGACCGGAAGCGGGCAGCCAGGTGTCCAGGGTCATGCCGCGGGCAGCGAGGTTGGACAGGAAGTTCTGGCCAAGCTCCTCAAAGACGGACTGCTCGTAGTCGGCATCCATCTCGTCGAGCTGCAGGCGCTCGGCGAGAGCGGAGACGCAACGGTTCTCCTTCTCGGCCGGGAGGCGGGAAGCCTTGTCCTGCTCGATCTCGATCTTGATGGCGTCGCGCATAGCGTCGATGCTGTCGAAGCCAAAGTCGGACTTGACGAGCTCGTCGGTGAGCTCGGGGGTGTTGCGGACCTTGATGCCCTTGACGGTGACCTCGACGGTGTGGGTCTCGGCCTCCTCGCCCTCCTCGACCTCGTCGGTCCAGGTGACGGACTTGACGTCGTCAACGTTGGCGCCGATCAGGGCCTCGTTGAATTCCTTGGGGTTGCTGTCGCTACCGGCGATGAGCATGCGGCCCTCGGCGGCAAAGTTGTCGGCATTCTCGACGGCCTTGAGGTCGACGGTGACGTAGTCCTCGGCCTCGACGGCGCGACCCTCGACGTCCTCGAAGGTGGCACGGTAGTTGAGGAGCATCTCGACCTGGTTGTTGATCTCGGACTCGGTGACCTCCGCGGGAGGCATCTCGATCTCGACGGCGTCGAAGGAGGAGAGCTCGGCAGCAGGACGCAGGGAGAACTCGACGGTGTAGGTGTAATCCTCGTGATCCTTGGCGAGGTCGAGGTCCTTGTAGTCACCATTCTTGGTGGGGACGATGTCCAGCTCGTTGAGGACGGCGGGCTCGTTGGCGGCGATCAGGTCGTTGGTGGCCTGAGCGAGGGTAGCCTCGGCGCCAAGAGCGGAGTCGATGACCGGACGGGGGGCCTTACCGGCGCGGAAGCCCGGGAAGCGGTACTTCTTGGCGGTGTCCTTGTAGGCCTTCTTGATCGCGGCGTCGACGTCGGCGGCCGGGATGGTGACCGTAGCGGTGAGCTTGGCGTCCTTGACGTCAGAAGCGGTGATGTTCAACACGTTCCTCCTCATACTGCCCAGCTTATCTGAGGTGCTGGTACCTTTATGCAACAAAGTGTCGCGACGGCCGAAGCCGACGCAGATGCGTTGGTGCGGGCGAAAGGACTCGAACCTTCACGGGAATCCCACCAGAACCTAAATCTGGCGCGTCTACCAATTCCGCCACGCCCGCATGAGCGCACAGATTAGGAATGATAGCAGATACGAACGACAAGCGCACGCACACCTTTTACAAGCTCACGACCTCACCACGAGTGCAAAAGGCGGGACGAGTTGCCCCGCCCCGCCAATTACGACTTGTTCGCTGACCTGTTACTCCCCCAGCAGGGCCTTCTCGGGCGTGATCGGAAGCGAGCGAACCTGATGTCCGGTGGCGTGTGCGACGGCCGAGGCCACGGCGGCGAGCGGCGTGTTGATGACGACCTCGCCGATCGACTTGGCACCAAACGGACCCGTCGGCTCGTAGCTCGGCTCAAAGGCCACGCGGATGCTGCCGATATCCAGACGTGTGGGCAGCTTGTAGCTCATAAAGTTGCCGGTGCGCAGGCGGCCGCGCTCATCATGCTCGACGATTTCGTAGAGCGCGTGGCCGATACCCTGGGCAATGCCGCCCTCGGCCTGGACGCGCGCGAGTGCCTCGTTGATCACGGTGCCGCAGTCCACAGCCGCCGCGTAGTCCACCACAGTCACCTTGCCGGTGGCCTTGTCGACCTCGACCTCGGCAATGCCGGCCATAAACGGCGGGGGCGAAACGGGCAGGCAGGCAGAGGCATGCGAGGTGAGCGCGTCGCCGCCTGCGATGTTCTTGACGCACAGGTTGGCAAAGTCGCGCAGCGTGAGGTAGCGGTTCTGCTCACGCGCGGCACGCTCGTCGGACAGGCGCACGTACTGACCATCAAAGACCACGTCGGCGGCGTCCACGTCCCACATCTGGGCGGCCTTGGCGCAGATCTTCTCACGCAGCTCGGTCGCGGCGTTCTTGGCGGCAAGGCCCGTCACGTACGTACCCGAGCTCGCGTACGAGCCGGCATCGAACGGCGACACGTCGGTGTCCACGCCGCGTACCACGATCATTGAACTCTCCACGCCCAACTCCTCGGCGGCAATCTGCGCCAGGATCGTGTCGACGCCCATGCCGTTATCGGTGGCGCCGGTGCCAATGGTAATGAAGCCGTCCTCTTCAAGGCGCATGTCGATGCCGGCGATATCCACGTTGGAGATGCCCGAGCCCTGCATGGTAAGCGCGCAGCCCAGGGCGCGCACGCGGTCGCCCAGGTCCACGGCCAGCGGCTTGTCGCGCCAGCCGATCATGTCCATCGCGCGCAGCAGGCAGCGGTCGAGCGCGCAGGCGTTGAGCTTCTCGTTGTAGTACTGCGGCATGATCTCGCCCTCGCGCACGATGTTCTTAAGGCGCAGGTCAGCGGGGTCCATGTGCAGCATGTCGGCGAGCTCGTTGACAGCGCTCTCCACGGCAAACTGGCCCTGGGTGGCACCGTAACCGCGATACGCGCCGCCGCGGTTGGTATTGGTGTAGACGGCGTCCCAGCTAAAGCGACTCGCCTTCACGTGGTTGTAGATGGGCAGGCTCTTGTGGCCCGAGAGGCCGATCGTCGTGGTGGCATGCTCGCCATAAGCGCCGGCGTTGGACAGCGTGTGCAGGTCGATGGCCGTGATGGTGCCGTCGTTCATGGCGCCCAGCTTAACGGTCATCTGCATCTGGTGGCGCGAGTTGCCCGCGGTGATGGTCTCCTCGCGGGTATAGCAGCAGTAGCTCGGACGGCCGGTCTGCTGGGTGACAAACGCCACGAAGATCTCGCAGCAGCCCGTCTGCTTGGAGCCAAAGCCGCCGCCGATGCGCGGCTTAATGACCTGCACCTGCGACTGCGGGATATCGAGCGACTGAGCGACCATGCGGCGCACGTGGAAGGGCACCTGCGTCGAGGTGGTCACCGAAATGCGCCCGAACGCGTCGGTCGTCGCGAAGGAGCGGAAAGTTTCCATGGGCGCGGTCTGCGTGGCCTGGCTGGTATAGGTGCGGGTGAAGACGATGTCGCTCTGGGCGAACGCCTCGTCAAGGTTGCCAAAATCGCTCGTGCCACTGCACACTAGGTTGCGCGGAACGTCGCCACCCTGCGGGAACATAAAGGTCACGTCGCCCTCGGGGTGGACCACGATGTCGTTATCGAGCGCCTTGGTAAAGTCGAGCAGGGGCTCAAGCACCTCGTAGTCGACCTTGATGAGCTTGAGCGCCTTGTCGGCGGCCTCCTCAGTCTCGGCGGCGACGATCGCCACCTCCTCGTTTTGGTAACGGACGAGGTTCTCGAGAATCAAGCGGTCGTAAGGACTCGGCTGCGGATAGCTCTGGCCGGCGATGGTAAAGCGACGCTGGGGCACGTCCTCGTAGGTGTAGACGCCCACGACGCCGGGCACCTTCAGGGCGCGCGACGTATCGATGGAGCGAATCTTGGCGCGGGCATAGGGACTGCGCTTGAGTTTGACGATGAGCGCGCCGGCGGGCACCATATCGCCCGTGTAGACGGGACGGCCCTCGAGCAGGGCCTTCGAGTCCTTCTTGGGCTGCTTGTGGGTAATCTGCTTGTACGCGACACCGTCGGAGCTCGTGTCGTTGACGGGCAGCTCGGGCATCTCGAAGCCCACCTTCACGCCGGACTCGTTGAGAAAGCGGACGATGGCGCGCAGCTGACTCTCGTAGCCGCTGCAACGGCAGAGGTTGCCGGCAAGCTGGCGCGACAGCTCCTCGCGCGTGGCGACGAGGCTCGGGTCCTCCTTGGCGGCGCGGGCAAGCGCCAGCACGTTCATGATGAGGCCGGGGGCGCAAAAACCGCACTGCTCGGCGCCTTCGGCAGCCATCGCACGGGCCAGCGCCTCAGACTCGGCCTTAAGGCCCTCAAGCGTGGTGATGGTACGACCCTCGACGCGAGCGGCGGGAACCGAGCAGCTCAGCACCGGGTCGCCGTCGAGCCACACCGTGCACAGGCCGCAGTTGGTGGTCTCACAGGCGCAGCGCACCGACGCACAACCCTGCTCGCGCAACAGTGCAAAGAGCATGGTGTCGGGGGCAATCTGAACCTTGACCTTACGGCCGTTGAGCGTAAAGGAAAGATCGATGAGTTTGGCAGCCATTAGCGCACCTCGCTAGAATCGACGCCGGGCACGCGGCGGCAGGAATACTCGTCCGTGGCAAACTTAGGCACTTGCACGCCCTCGAGCTCGCGGGCAAGCGCGGCCGAAAGCTCGATGCCGGCGGCGCGACGCACAGCCTGAATCGCCAGCGGGGCCGAGATGCGGCGGCGGTAGTCAGCCGAGCCCCACAGGTTGGTGCCATAGCTCAGCGCGCGTACGGACGCGGCCAGGGCGCGAAGCTCGTCCTCGGAAGGCTGCTCGGCAGTAAGGCCGCATGCCTCGCCCTGCAGCAGGGTCGCACGCAGCGGGCGGGCACCCACAGTGACATGCCAGGAGTTGTCCCACCAGGCAGCGGTGACATTAAGCGAGGGGAAGTCGGTCGCGGCCTTGCGCACGGCCTCATAGCTTGCGCGGTAATCGTGCTTAACGACCACCACGTGCTCGATCACGTCACGCACGTAGCCCATGTCCACGAACTCGGCGAGCGGCACGCGACCGGCGCCCGTCAGCTCAACATAGGAATCGAGCGCGAGAAAGGCGGAGAGAACGTCCGAGAAGCCAAAGCGGCCGTAGATGCTGCCGCCCACCGTGGCGGTATTGCGCAGCTGCACGCCCACGATATCGTGGACGGCGAACTCAAAGACGTTGTTGACAAGCGCGTTGAGCTCGGCATGGCGCTCGAGCTGGCGCAGGGTACACATGGCACCGATGCGAAACTCGGTCTCGGTCTCCTCGATCTGATCGAGTCCGCAGGCCGAAAGGTCAATCGCCGTCGCCACGCGACGCGAACCAAGGCGCATCCAGATGCCGCCACCCACAATCTTGTTGTTGCGGTTCTTCTGTAAGAGCTCATAGGCTTCGGCCGCGTTTCCAACACGGACGTAGGTACCGAACTTGAGCACGTTCTCCCCCATCTCTCCACTTGTCCAGTACGTTTAAGTGTACCAAACGAGGGGCCGCACACCGTTTTAGGACAAAATCCACCCACCCATACATAACTTGCGGTGATATACGGACTGATTAGCCGTTCTGGTGCGCTAAACAGTCCGTATATCACCGCAAGTTATGAGGAGTCCTCCGGGATAGAAAAGGCTCCCAGTCGGATAGCTGGGAGCCTCATCACATGCTATGTCGAGCGAAAATTTAGCAGACACCCTGGGCGAGCATGGCGTCGGCGACCTTCAGGAAGCCAGCGATGTTGGCGCCCATAACGAAGTTGCCCTCCTGGCCATACTCCTTGGCGGTGTCGTCCACGTTGTGGAACATGCCGCGCATGAGCTGCTCGAGCTTGCCGTCGACCTCCTCGAAGGTCCAGGACAGGTGCTCGGCGTTCTGGCTCATCTCCAGGCCGGACACGAGCACGCCACCGGCGTTGGCAGCCTTACCGGGCATAAAGGCGACGCCGTTCTCCTGGAAGTAGGTCGTGGCCTCGATGGTCGTGGGCATGTTCGCGCCCTCGCCGACCACCTTGCAGCCGTTGGCGACGAGCGCCTGGGCGTCCTCGAGCAGCAGCGTGTTCTCGCGAGCGCAGGGCAGCGCGATGTCGCAGGGCAGCTGCCACACGCCACGGCCGTCGCCCTCGTGCCACACGGCGTTGGGCTTCTCGTCAACGTACATAGCAAGCGTGACGCCCTTGTCGTGGCCGGAGCGCTTCTTGTTGTAGACGTGCTCGAGCACGGTGTAGTCGATGCCGTCGGGATCCTCGACCCAGCCGTGGGTATCGGAGCAGGCGAGCACCTTGCCGCCGAGCTGAGTGACCTTCTGGACCGCGTAGATAGCGACGTTGCCGGAGCCGTGAACGACGACGTTCTTGCCCTCGAAGGAGTCGCCGCGGCTCTTAAGGTACTCGTCCACAAAGTAGGCCAGACCGTAACCGGTGGCCTCGGTACGGGCGAGCGAGCCGCCAAAGGAGAGGCCCTTGCCGGTAAGAACGCCGGTCCACTCGTTGGTCAGGCGCTTGTACTGACCGAACAGGTAGGCAACCTCGCGGCCGCCAACGCCCAGGTCGCCGGCGGGAACGTCGGTGTTGGGGCCGATGTGGCGATAGAGCTCGGTCATGAAGGACTGGCAGAAGCGCATGATCTCGTTGTTGGACTTGCCCTTCGGGTCGAAGTCGGAGCCGCCCTTGCCGCCGCCCATCGGCAGCGTGGTCAGCGCGTTCTTAAAGATTTGCTCGAAGCCCAGGAACTTCAACATGCCCAGATAAACCGTGGGGTTGAAGCGCAGGCCGCCCTTGTAGGGGCCGATTGCGGAGTTGTACTCGACGCGGAAGCCGCGGTTGACCTG
>URFE01000035.1:0-16364 GCA_900546965.1 uncultured Collinsella sp. | reverse complement strand
GAGTTGCGCTCGCCGGTCTGCTCAAACAGACGCTGGTTGTAGGCGTCGAGCTCCTCGCGCACGATGGCGTCGGCGTTCTTGAGGATCTCGAGCTTCTCCTTGTCGACCGCACCGATGATGCGGATGGCCAGACCCGGGCCCGGGAAAGGCTGACGGAACACGATGTGACCCGGCAGGCCAAGCGCCAGACCAAGCGCGCGGACCTCGTCCTTAAAGAAATGGTCGAGCGGCTCAATGAGGTCGAAGTGCACGCCCTCGGGGAACGGGATCAGGTTGTGATGGCTCTTGATAGTGGCCGTCTTGCCGCCCGTCTTGCGAGCGCCGGACTCGATGATGTCGGGGTAGATGGTGCCCTGGGCCAGGTACTTGACCGGCTTGCCATCGGTCTCAAGCTGCTGCGCCACGGCGAAGAACTCTTTCCAGAACTGCGTACCGATGATGCGGCGCTTCTCCTCGGGCTCGGTCACACCAGCCAGAAGCTCGGCATAGCGGTCCTCGGCGTGAACGTGGATAAAGTCGACGTCAAACTGCTTGGTGAAGACCTCCTCCACCTGCTCGGGCTCGCCCTTGCGCAGCAGACCGTGGTTGATGAACACGCAGGTCATCTGCTTGCCCACGGCGCGGGCGCCCAGCGCAGCCACGACGGAGGAGTCGACGCCGCCGGACAGGGCCAGAATCACGCGGTCGTCGCCAACCTTCTCGCGGAACTCGGCCGTCATGGTCTCGACCAGGTTGTCCATGCTCCAGTTGGGCTCCAGGCCGCAGATCTCAAACAGGAAGTTGCTCAGCAGCTGCTGACCGTACTCGGAGTGCTTGACCTCGGGGTGGAACTGCGTGGTGAAAATCTTGCGCTCGACGCACTCCATGGCAGCAACCGGGCACACGTCAGTGCTGGCGGTAACGGTAAAGCCCTCGGGCACCTCGGAAACGGCGTCGCGGTGGCTCATCCACACGGTCTGCTCCATGGGCGTGGAGTTAAAGAGCTTGGCGCCGGCCGTGCGCGTGATGGTGGCGCGGCCGTACTCGCCCACCTCGGAGTGGCCGACCTTGCCGCCGAGCGTCACGGCCGTGATCTGATGGCCGTAGCAGAAGCCCAGGACGGGAAGGCCCAGGTCAAAGATGGCGGGATCGATAGACGGAGCGTCCTCGGCATACACGGAAGCCGGACCGCCAGAAAGGATGAGCGCAGAGGCGTTCATCTCGCGAATCTCGTCGGCCGAGATGTCGCAGGGGACAATCTCGGAATACACGTTGAGGTCGCGGACGCGACGGGCAATGAGCTGACCGTACTGCGCACCAAAGTCGAGTACGAGGACCTTTGCGGAAGCCTTTTGATCCATGGTTCCCCCTCTTGTTGGCGGGGAGCCGGTGCCCACCCGCGTGAATGAACGAAAATAGCCTTCATAGTGTACACGTTATATGGGGTTTCTCGCCCCTCGCAGCCATCAGCGCACGGCAAACGCACGACCTGGGCCCCTATTTGACGGCAATTGAAGTGTTACCAAACGTTACAGATGATGTAATACGTTTGAACATTGGACGCCCTGTGCCACAATACTGCCGAACGACTCCGCCTCTGCGGCGGCAAATACGATAGGAATAACAGCATGAAGCGCATCCTTCTCATCGCCACGGGCGGCACCATCGCATCGACCGAGGACGGCAACGGCCTCTCCCCCGCCCTGACCGGTGAGGAGCTCGCCCAGAGCGTCCCCGAGATCTCGGGCCTCTGCGAGCTCGACGTCGTGCAGCCCATGAACATCGACAGCACCAATATGCGCCCCAGCGACTGGATGCGTATCCGCGACGTCATCGTCAAGGGCTATGCCGACCACGACGGTTTCGTGATTCTGCACGGCACCGACACCATGAGCTACACCGCGGCAGCACTTTCCTATCTGATTCAGGACAGCCCCAAGCCCATCGTGCTCACCGGCTCGCAAAAGCCCATGGGCAACCCCTTTACTGACGCCAAACTCAATCTATATCAGAGCCTGCTCTATGCGCTCGACGAGCATTCGCACGATGTGTCGATTGTGTTTGGCGGCGTCGCCATTGCCGGTACGCGCGCCCGCAAGCAGCGCACCATGAGCTTCAACGCATTCATTAGCGTCAACTATCCGCCCATTGCCTACATCCGCAACGACCGTATCGTGCGCAACGGGCTTCACGGCACGCATCAGGACGAAAACCCGGTGCATTTCTACGACAGCATCGACCCGCGCGTGTTTGTCCTTAAGCTTACGCCCGGCGTGAACCCGGGCATCCTCGACGCCCTTGCCGATAGCTACGACGCCGTGATTCTGGAGACCTTTGGCATTGGCGGTATCCCCGAGTTTGGTGAGTCGGGCGAGTCGTTCCAAGAGGCAATTTTCCGCTGGGTCGATTCGGGTCGCACCGTCGTTATGACCACGCAGGTCCCCGAAGAGGGCCTCGATCTGGGCGTTTATGAGGTCGGCCGTGCTTACGCCGATCATCCGGGCATTCTGCGCGGCGACGACATGACCACCGAGACGCTCGTGGCCAAGACCATGTGGGCACTCGGCCAGTCACGCGATGCCGCCGAGATCCAGCGCCTGTTCTACAGCCAAGTCAACCACGACCGCATCCCGATGGCGTAACCACCGGTCAATAGGCGTCCTCTATTCAATACCCTCGAGAAGCTCTGACACCGTCATACCGAGTGCGGGTGCGATCTTAAATAGAACCTTGAGCGTGAAATTTGCCGTCCCATCTTCGATTCGGTCGAGGTAGGGTCGGCTGATTCCTGTCGCCACACAAAAATCAACCTTGGAGATACCAAGGTCTCTGCGTGTCTCTTCGACCCGCCTACCAAGAATCTGTTTCGCACGTTCGTCCATGCAGCCGAGTTTGAAATGGAGCCGAACATAAACGTAAACTATAGTTTACGTTTTGCCGAATACACAGGAGTTTTCTATGTCGGGTTCTTCGGTCCGCATGTACCGAGCCACGCCTCGCACAAACAGCGCGCCGCCCAAGCTCGTCGTCGTTGAATCAGAATGCCTTTCGCCCGATGAGCGCACAGCATTTGCATTGCTATCAAGTCGCGTCGCCGCCGTTCTGGTCCCTTGCCCGGCGCAAGGTGAACTTGCTATCCAATGCCAGGCGCACAGCTGCTCGCTCAATCAGGCTGCCGTGATCGCAACCAGCCAACGCGGTCTGCCCCTTCTCCTGGAAGCCGGTATCGCACTCGCCCTTCGCGGCGCCGGATACGAAAACGAGGCCGCCGCCGACATGGTCTTTAAACCACGATCGAGCGGCGGCCTCGCAGCAGCTATCGAATATATGTGCAGACTCGTTGCCTAAAAGGACAAGCTAGAAACCAAAGCCAAAGCCCGTTCCGGTAATCGCCGAGTACATAAAGTAAACGTTGATCACGTTGAGGAACACACCCGTAATGCAACCGTTGCGCAGGTAGCGCTCGCACACGATGCGCGCCATGGCGGCGGAGTCGTCATTGTTCTTGGCTTGGCGTCCCGCCGTAAAGTACGTCGCCACGCTCAGCAGCAGATTGAGTACCGGCAGTGCCAGCAGCTCGTAGCTCTTACCCCAGCGCGTCACCTCGCCGGCGGCGTTAAACTTCGTTGCCACCTCGGGGCCAATGTTGGGGATAACACACGCTGCGACCACCAGCGGAATCACCGCAAGTACGAGCAGCGCAATACCCATGTAGCCAGCTTTTTTGCCATATTTGAACATATGCGTCGTCCTTACACGTTAAAGCGGAAGTGCACGACGTCGCCATCGGCCATGACATAGTCCTTGCCCTCAATACGCAACTTGCCGGCGGCCTTGGCGCCCTGCTCGCCGCCGAGCTCGATGTAGTCGTCGTAGCCAATGACCTCGGCCTTAATAAAGCCGCGCTCAAAATCGGTGTGGATGACGCCGGCGGCCTGCGGGGCGGTCGCGCCCTGACGAACCGTCCAGGCCTTGACCTCCATCTCGCCGGCCGTAAAGAACGACTGCAGGCCGAGCAGCTTGTAGGCTGCCTGCGCGAGCACGTCCAGACCGGGCTGCTCCAGGCCCAGGCTCTCCAGGTAGTCGGCGGCGTCCTCGGGATCGAGCTCGGAAAGCTCTGCCTCGATCTTGGCGCAGATGGGCAGCGGCTTGACACCATCGATGGGCGCCAGATCGTCGTTGAGCATATCCTCGTCCACGTTGGCCACATACAGGATGGGCTTCATGGTGAGCAGGAACAGCCCCTTGGCGGCGGCACGCTCCTCGTCGGTCATCTCCATGGATGCGGCGCGCTTGCCCTCGTTGAGCCAGGCAAGCAGGCGCTTGGCAACCTCGAACTTGGGCATGAGCTCCTTGTCGCGCTTGGCCTCCTTCTCGAGCTTAGGCAGCTGCTTCTCGAGCGTGCCCATGTCGGCCAGGATGAGCTCGGTCATGATGGTGTCGGCATCGCCGGCGGGATCGACGAACTCGCCCGTGCGGCCCACCTCACGCATGACGTTGGGGTCCTTAAAGTAGCGCACGACCTCGCAGATGGCGTCGGTCTCGCGAATGTTGGCCAGGAACTGGTTGCCCAGGCCCTCGCCCTCGTTAGCGCCCTTCACCAGACCTGCGATGTCGACGAACTCGACCGTCGCCGGCACAATGCGACCCGGGTTAACGATGTCGGCAAGCTTTTGCAAGCGGCTATCGGGCACGTCGACGATACCCACGTTGGGGTCGATCGTGGCAAACGGGTAGTTGGCGGCAAGGCCGGTCTTTTTGGTAAGCGCGGTGAACAGCGTCGACTTGCCCACGTTGGGCAGGCCCACGATACCGATGGAAAGGGACACGACAGCTCCTTTTGGTACAGGTACTTCAAACCGTATAAGTATAGCGCCGCCGCAGCATCCGGGCGAATCCGGACACCGCGGCGACGCAAATGAAGCAGAGATAGAGCTCGCTGACTAGTCCGCGAGCTTCTCCACCTGATCGAGCATCTTGTCAAGCTTGGCCTTTGCCTCGGCCTTGGCCTTCTGGGCCTCTTCGTGGGCCTTGGCCTTCTGAGCGGCCTTTTCCTCGGCCTCGGGGTCGACAACGACCAGATTGGACGCATCGTGCTCGACCAGCTTGAGCGCATGCTCGGGGCACACCTTGACGCAGGCTCCGCAACCTAGGCAATACGTGGACTCCAGTGCAAAGCGACCGCTTCCCACCAAATCGCAGGCAAACGTGGGGCACACGTTGACGCACTCGCCGCATGACGTGCACTTGTCAAAATCGCACTCCGGCGTGCTCACCTGCATGTTCTGGGCAAGCTCGGGGTGGTTTTGCAGCGTCGAGAGCACCAGCTGCCGCCCGTGCGTGAGCGAACGGCGACGCTTGGTCGTCGTGGTGCCGCACATGGTGTTGAGCGTGCGCTCGAGCTGCGTGATCTGGTGACGGTGAGCCTTCAACTTCTGCGTCACCGAGGCCAGCGCCGCCGTCGCCGGATTGAGCTTGGTCACCGTCAGGCCCGTGGTGCGGGCAATCTTATCCATGTACTCCTTGCGCTCGTACTCGCGGCGCTTATGGCATTTGAGGCTCTTGGGGTCGACCTCCAGGCCCATACCCGTGCCGGACCACTCCTCGGCCTTCGCAATCGCCTCGCCCAGAATATCCTCACCGCCGGTGTTGCGGCATTTATCGCACACGCCCAACGGCAGGTACACACTCACGTTGGGATAGTCGGCCAGTACCGAAAACCAAGTCTCTGCCGTAATATCGCCCACGCAGGCAACAACGACCTCATTTTCGCGCGGCATGCGCTTGAGGGCGCGCGTGCAGGTGACGTAGGCGGTCTCGTGGCTCGTGGCAGCAGAGACGATATCGTCATACAGGTTTTTGGGCGCCAGGCGCGGCGAGATGATCGCCTCGGTCGGACAGGCAGCGGCGCACAGGCCGCACTTGCGACAGGAGTCGAGGATCTCGATGGAGTCTTCCTCGACCTCGATAGCGTTGACCGGGCACACGTCCATGCACGCGGTGCAGCCGCTCTTTTCGTTTTTGCAGGTCAGGCACGGAATGGTGTTACCGCGCGGACGCTCCTTGTAGTCGGCAGGATTCCATTGCGGCGCCGACGGATCGAGTGCATCGGTCACACCGCCAAGCGGGTTTTTAAGAAAGTCGAAACCCTTGCTGATCTCGATAATGTCATCAAACAGATCGTGTTCCTGCGCCATGCGCGGCCCCTCCCTGAGCAGTGCAAACAAGCAAGAGATAATGATACGCTATCGGCCCACGCCTCGGGCAAATTACACGCGGCGCACCTTGAGGGAAATAACCCATGGCCTATCGCCGCCCCGATTGCACAAGGTCAATCAAGCGCCAAGCTATGCCTCGCACATGAGCTGCACGAGCTTCTGTTTGGTCACCTTGGCCTGCTCGTTGGCCATATTGCGCTCGTTTCTAAAGACCGCATCCGCAACGCTCATCAGATCGGTATCGGAAATCTCGCCAAGTCCCAGCTCCGCGAGCGTCGTCGGTAGACCAACGCGCTGGCAAAACTCGAGCACCTGATCAAGCTCGGGCGCACGCTCCAGGCGCAGCTGCACCACCAGGCCAAATGCCACGGCCTCACCATGCATGGCCTTGCACTCGGGCAGAATCGTCAGGCCGTTGGCTATGGCATGGGCAAGCGCTAGGCCACCACTCTCAAAGCCAACACCCGAGAGCAGAATATTGCACTCGATCAGGCGCTCAACCGCTGGCGATGTACGGCCCTTTTTGAGATCGCGCTTGGCAGCGACGCCGCACTCCATGAGTGTGTCATAGCAGGCACGAGCCGCAACCAAGGCCAAGTGTCCCGGCGCGCCACCGTGCTCGTTGGCGCCGTGCGCCGCGGCGCACGAACGCGCCTCGAAATACGTTGCCAGCGCATCGCCCATACCAGCGACCGTCATACGCAGCGGGGCCGCCGCGACCACGTTGGTATCGACCACGACCAGGTCTGGATTCTTCTCGAGCATCAGGTAGCGGTCGAACGACCCATCCTCGTGATACAGCACCGAAATCGCGCTGCACGGACCGTCCATCGACGCCGCCGTGGGACATACGCACAACGGCAACTCGGCATAAAACGCAACGGCCTTGGCGATATCGAGCATCTTGCCGCCGCCAATGCCCACCACCATGTCGCAATACTCGGCCTGGGCTTCCTTAGCCATTTCGACAACGGCCTCTTCCGTACACGGACCGTCATAAATCTTAAAGAACGGCTCACTCAGATCGTCGTCCAGAAATCCATCGACGATCTGCCTGCACAGCCGATCCTCGGTGCCCTGGTCAAACAAGACATAGGCAGCGCAGCCCAACCATGACAAATACCTGCCCTGACGCGACAGTTCGCCCGGCCCCTGAACATACCGGCCGGGACCGCCGTAAACCATAGGAAGCGCCATACGAGAATCCACCCTTCATCAAACAACGATTGGTGCAAAGTAACCCGACCCCTTTGCGCCATAGCAAAAAGGGGCAAAGTCATCTGCTGGCTTTGCCCCTTCCTTAGCTTGATTTACTCATCCATGAGATAGTAGTGGCCGAGCGCGTCGGCACCCAGGATGGCGTTTGCGACCATCTCGGGCGTCACCTCAAAGGGCATGTTGCACATGGTGTCATCGGGTGCGCAGGCGGCCTCGGCAACAATCATGGCCTGCTCGCGCGTAAGCTCGGCAACACCAAGTTCCTTCATCGTGACCGGCAGGCCAAGCTCAATGCAGAAGCCCAAGACTTCCTCGAGCTTCTCGGTCGGGGCATCCTCGAGTACCAGCTGGACGATAGTGCCGAAGGCGACCTTCTCGCCGTGATACATGCCGTGGCACTCGGGCAGCATCGTCAGGCCATTGTGGATGGCATGAGCGGCAGCAAGGCCCGAGCTCTCAAAGCCAATGCCCGAAAGCAGCGTATTGGCCTCAATGATGTGCTCGACGGCAGGCGTGAGCGCGCCCTTCTCCAGCGCGACCTTGGCCTTGACGCCATCGGCCATAAGCGTCTCGTAGCAGAGCTTGGCGAGCGCCAGACCGGCCATTCCGCCCTTGCCGCCGGCGCAGGTGCCGCCGTCGGCATCGTGCGTCGCCTGAGCCTCGAAATAGGTTGCGAGCGCATCGCCCATACCGGAAACCGTCAGGCGCACCGGGCTCGCCGCGATAACCGTCGTATCCATAAGGACGATATTGGGGTTTGCCTTAAGGAAGAGGTATTTGTCGAACTGGCCGTCATCGGTATAGAGCACCGAAAGCGCCGAACACGGGGCATCGGTCGAAGCAATGGTGGGGCAAATGATAACCGGGGACTCCAGGTAATAGGCGACGGCCTTCGCGGTGTCGAGGATCTTGCCGCCACCGACGCCGACGATGATGTCGCAACCGTTGTCGCGAGCGAGCGCAACCAGGCGATCGACCTCGCCCTTGGAGCACTCACCGTTAAAGTCCTCAAACAGCAGCTCGGCCTTAGCCTCGGCAAAGCCGCCCTCGATCTTGGCACCGACGCGCTTCTTGCCCGAAGGCGTCACGATGACGAGGGCCTTAGCGCCGAGCGGCTCGACATAGGAACCGAGCTTGGCGAGCTCGTCCGGACCCTGGATGTACTTGCTGGGGCTATTGAAAATTGCAGCCATAACTATCCCATTCTCTAAAAAAGAAAGGGGCTCCGTACAGATACGTGCGGAGCCCCTCGTTACGATAACAAGAGTCGATTAGAAATCGATATCGGTGTCGTAGTAACAGGCCTTGAGGATCTTCTCGAAGTCAGCAGCCTTGGTCTCACGCGGGTTCTCGGGCGTGCAGGCGTCCTGCTCGGCGTTCGCGGCGATCTCGGGCAGCTTGGCGAGGAACTCCTCCTCGGAAACCATCTGCGGGTTCTCGGCGTCGACCTTCACGCCACCATTCGCGTAATCCTTGATGGACTGCGGAATGTTGAGCTGGTCGTTGAGGTCGCGGATCTTCTGGACGAGCGCAGCGATGAGCTCCTCGTTGGTCTCGCCGGGAAGGTGCAGGATCTCCTTGGCCACGTAAGCGTAACGCTCGGCAGCACGGGGATCCTTGGAGTTCCACTGGATGACCTTGCCCAGGTACATGGCGTTAGCGGCACCGTGGATGATGTGGCCGTTCTCGAAGGCAGCACCGGTCTTGTGAGCCATGGAGTGAACGATGCCGAGCAGGCCCGAAGAGAAGGCGATACCGGCGATGCACTGAGCCTCGTGCATGTGCTGACGGGCCTCATGGTCGCCAGCATAGGACTTGGGCAGCCACTCGACGATCTCGCGGATGCCGTGCAGAGCGTTGGCGTCGGTGAACATAGAGGCGCAGGTGGAAACGTAGGCCTCCATGCAGTGGGTCAGAGCGTCCATGCCGGTATGAGCGCACAGCTTGGCGGGCATGGTGTAGGTGAGCTCGGGGTCGACGATGGCGACATCAGGGGTGATGTTAAAGTCGGCCAGCGGGTACTTGATGCCCTTTTCGTAATCCGTGATGACGGAGAATGCGGTGACCTCGGTAGCGGTGCCGGAGGTAGAGGAAATGGCGCAGAAGTGAGCCTTCTGACGCAGCTCGGGGAAGCTGAACGGCTGGATAATGTTGTCGAAGGACTCCTCGGGATACTCGTAGAAGACCCACATGGCCTTAGCAGCATCGATGGGCGAACCGCCGCCGATAGCAACGATCCAGTCGGGCTCGAAGTCGCGCATAGCGGCTGCGCCCTTCATGACGGTCTCGATGGAGGGATCGGACTCGACGCCCTCGAACAGCTTGACCTCCATGCCGGCCTCTTTGAGGTCGGCCTCAACGTCCTGCAGGAACCCGCCGCGGCGCATAGAGCTGCCGCCAGAAACGATGATGGCCTTCTTACCCTTGAGGTTCTTCACCTCGTGGCGAGCGCCCTCACCAAAGTACAGATCGCGAGGATTGGTAAAACGTCCCATACTGTGCCTCCTAAACAAGCCCCTCTTAGACTTGCGTATATAACGGAGCACCCAATTGGCTCCGTTAGGACCGGTTTGCGCGTTGCCGGCGATGACAATGCGCGATGTCTAAACGTCTCAACGCTCAGACAAACACTATTTTACCGTTCTGGTTGGTCAGTTATTCACCTAAAGCCGCCAATGATGAAACGTTTTTTCTATCCCTGAAGACCCTTGTGCGGCATTCATACTCCCAAGCTGGGCAAACGTTTTATCAAGGTTGACTACATATCCCGGGCAGGACCGTGCCCCTCCAAAATATGCACCGTTCGCCGCCAAAAATCGACCGTTTGCGGCACCGTGATACCACTCGGTCGTCCAAGGTGCCGACATTTGTGCGACATCCGTCTTCGTGGTGCAAAGGTGCAAGTCCAAGTGCGGCACCCCCGGTGTGCCACATGCGGGTAAACTAGAACCTTATATAGAAACATTTGAACCCTAACCGCAGCAAAGGAGGCCCCATGGCATTCGATCCCATTCAAGAGGATTGCCATCGCCTCGTTCTTGAGGCCTTGCGCCGCGACAATATCCCGCTCACCGACGGTGCCGCCGTAGAGCGTCTGATGGAACAATTCACCCGCAACCCCGCACCGCTCATCGTGCACGACCGCGACCGCGCCGGGCACCTCATTGCCAAGGTGGTCGAGGCTGTCGACTACCGCATTCCCTTTATCCCCGACGATACCCAGGCAGAGCAAGAAGAAGCCGCAGCCGAGAACATGCTCCGCGAGGCAGCCGCACTCGACCCGGCCAACCGGGATGCCCAGCGCATGCTGACGGCGCTCACCGCCGAATCCAACGAGGAATACGTGCAGTATCTGGTGTCCAAGTGCGACGAGGTGGAGCACGATCTGGCGCTCAAAATCGCCTCGGCGCAGGACCCCTACGAGCGTGAGGCCGCAGGCGACCTTACGCGCCGCCCCTATCTGCGCTGGCTTGCCGCCCTTGCGTCACGCGCGCTCATTAGCGGCCGCTATCGCATGTCGCTCGAAGCCGCAAACCGCAGCCTCGACTTTGCGCCCAACGACCCCGCTGGTGTCCGCCACACCGCGATGCTCGCCATGGCAAAGCTCGAATACCCCGCCGAGGAGCTCAAGCGCTTTCGCTCTGCCCACTCCGTCCCCTATCTCGCCAACACGCCGCTGCGCCGTCGTCCCAAGGATGCGGAGCGCGACTTGGACCCGTGGACGCTCATCGCGCTGATGAGCGCTGCCTGGCGCGAGCTGGACTACGAGGGCGCCGAGCACTATTTGCGTATCCTTGCGCGCTCGTGTCCGCACGCAGCCGAGGCACTCTACTTCCAAACCGAGTTTCCCGATGGCGTCTATGCCCGCGTCAACGTGGGTGTGGGCTCCACCGACGAACTTGTCCTTGCGCTGTCCGAGGCGACGCCGGTACTGCAGGAGGGCCTGGGCGCCCCCGACAACGCCAGTTTTGCCGCTTGGGTCGCCACCAACGATATCGTGCGTTCCCAAATCGATGAGCGCATACTGCGGGCGGCCGAGCAGGGTTTGCCGTTTAAGGGAGGAGACCTCTAATGGATCCGAGCGTCTACATCCCCGCCTACCTGGAGCGCACCTATCTGGCGTCGCACCCCGAACTCACCGATGCAGCACGCGAGCTTGTCCATAACGACGTGAGCGTCAACCCTCATAAGTATGCGCAGACCGAGCATGCCCAGGCACTGCTGTCCTATGCCGGTGTTCATCGCCACCTGCTCGACGAGCTCCATCGCATCGAGGACATGGGCAGCGACGAGGAGTTCGAGCAGACGCGCAATCGTCTGTTCGACGACATGCGCGATGAGCTGCTCAAGATCGCCCGCATCGATGCGCATGTCCTCGACGCACAGCTGCTCGCCATCATCCTGGCCGACACGCCCGTTGACGCCTGCCTGGGTGACCTGATGAAGCTCGAGGCGACCACGGCCGATTACCTGCAGCAAAGCGTGCCCGGGTTCGACATGGAAGCCCCGCACTACTGGGCTAATAATGTTTTGGCCGACGGTGTCACTGCAGCAGACCTTACCGTGAGCGAGCCGGCTCTTATCGGGTGGCTTCACACACTCGATGCCATCTCGCAGCTGTGCATGGCGAGCGCCCGCTACCGCGCTGCCGCCAACTACGCCCGCCGCGTCCTTAAGGCAGAAGGCTATCCCACCCGAGCCGCAGGCACCGTGTTGCTCGCCCTCGCTCGTCTGGAAGATCAGGACGGCTTTTTTGCCCTAGCCCACCAGCTCGAGGAAGAGATCGGGGCAGACGCACTCGAGAACTCTCCTTGGTATCTGCTCGCCCGCACGATTCTGCTGTTCAAAACGAACAAAATGCGCCCGGCGACACGCGCGCTGCGCGAGTTTGCTAACCGCTGCGAGGGCGGCGCGTTCTTCTTGCTGAACCCCATGTACCAGACGCCGTACCTTCCCTGCCGGCCCGAGCCGCGCGATCCCTGGGATCTTTCGCACCAGGCCGTTTGGGAAGCGGACGGTATTATCTCGGACACTCCCGACTTTGCCCCCTGGGCCAATGCCTGCGAAGGCGTTTCGCAGCTTGCCCAGGAATTTGCGCGCCGCTACGGTTTTTAGTGACGCACTCGACCCGACCATGTCGTTTACGTTAGGAACGGTTTCATGAACCTCCGCTCATCTCTTGCCTGCACCTCGAGCGATATCGCTCGCTGGGGACTGCGCTCTGTCCTCAAACGCCAGGGTGGCGTGCTTCCCGGCCGCATCGCCATGAAAATCGACCCCGAGCTGCTAAGCGACCTCGCGAGCCTGGTCGACCGCAGCGTGGTGATCACCGGTACTAATGGCAAGACCACCACCTCCAACCTCATCGCCGACGCCGTTGCCGCCAGCGGCGCCACCGTGGTATGCAACCGCGCCGGCAACAACATGGAGCCGGGCGTGGTGGGTGCGCTGCTCGAGGCCCGCAGTGGCCTTAAGCACACTGACAGCGGCAAGCGCGTGGGCGTTTTTGAATGCGATGAGCTCTACACCGTGCGCGTCCTGCCCAAGCTCAAGCCGACGTACTTTGTGCTGCTCAACCTGTTCCGCGACCAGCTAGACCGATACGGCGAGATCGACCATACCCAAGACGTCATTGCCCATGCGTTGGAGCTCTCTCCGGCAACAACGCTCATCTACAACGCAGACGACCCGCTGTGCGCCTCGATTGCCGCGCGCGTTCCCAACGCGAGTATTGCCTTTGGCATCGACGGCGCCACCAACACCGAGTCTGACCGCATTAGCGACTCGCGCTTTTGCTCGCAGTGCAACGCGCCGCTGGAGTATGACTACGTG
Organism: uncultured Collinsella sp.; assembly: GCA_900546965.1. Classification (GTDB taxonomy): domain Bacteria; phylum Actinomycetota; class Coriobacteriia; order Coriobacteriales; family Coriobacteriaceae; genus Collinsella. The sequence goes on along the minus strand of URFE01000035.1, from coordinate 3,117 downwards.
CAATACGGCCAGCTCGGCGCCTACCATTGCCCCTCGTGCGGTTGGGCACGCCCCGCACTGGTCCGCCGTGTGACGGGCGTGGAGCTCGGCTGCGACGGCTACGGCTTTGACCTGGTGTTTGGATCTGATTCCAGCGCGCCAGCCGCACACATCGCCACGCGCTACAACGGCCTGTACATGGTCTACAACGTTGCCGCTGCATTCTTTGCCGCACATGAGTTAGGCGTGGATACGGCGCACCTGCAGCCCACGCTCGATGCCTACGTCCCCGCCGGCGGACGCATGGGCCGCTGGGATATCGCCGGCCGCACCGTCGAGGCCAACCTGGCTAAGAATCCCGTAGGCTTCGATCGACAAATCCAGTCCATCAAGACGGCAGGCGGCAGACTCTGCACTTTCTTCCTCAACGATAACGATGCCGACGGCCACGATGTATCGTGGATCTACGACGTCGACTTTGAGCGCATCGCCGACACGCCGGGTCTTGTCGCCTTTGCCGGAGGCACGCGCGCGCACGACATGCAGGTGCGCCTCAAGTACGCCGGCATCGATGCCGCGATTATCTCGGACGTCGCGCAGGCAATTGACGCCGTGGCAGACGAGGCCGCCGATGACACCTTCTACGCCGTCGCCAACTACACGGCCTTCCCACCGCTGGTCAAGGAGCTCGACGGGCTGAAAGGCGCCACCGCCGACGCTGTTGCCGGGCGCGCCGTAGCCCGTGCCGACGGCAGCGCTCTTCCTGTCGGCATCGCGCCAGTCGAGCTTTCGCACCCGCTGCGCATCGTCTACCTGTATCCCGATGCCCTTAACCTCTACGGCGACGGCGGCAACGTCATCGCCCTCGAGCGCCGCTGCGCCTGGCGTGGCATTCCCGTGCGCGTGGACGAGGTCCGTATGGGCGAGTCACTCGATCTCACCGATGCCGATATCGTCATGATGGGTGGCGGCTCCGACCGCGACCAGCTAGCCGTGGCACACGAGCTGCTCGCCCAAAAAGACAAGGTCGCGGCCTATGTTGAGGACGGCGGCACACTGCTTGCCATCTGTGGCAGCTATCAGCTGCTCGGCCGTTCGTACTACATGGGCGACGATCGCATTGAGGGCCTGGGCGTCATTGCCGCCGAAACCGTACGTGGCTCCGATCGCCTGATCGGCAACGTAGCCGTCAAAACCAATCTGGCACCTGAGCCCTTTGTGGGATTCGAGAACCATGGAGGTCGCACCCTGCTCGACGCGGAGGCAACGCCGCTCGGAACGTCCGTCGTCACGGGCACCGGCAACAACGGCGACGATGGCTTTGAGGGTCTCATCTACAAGGGCGTCATCGGCACGTACCTGCACGGACCGGCACTGCCCAAGAACCCCGAACTCGCCGACTGGCTGATCGTGCACGCCCTCGAGCGCCGCGGCGATGCGCAGGCCACGGCCCTGCTGCCGCTCAAAACCCTCGACGACACCTACGAGCACGCCGCCCACGACGCCGCCATGAAGCTCCTCCCCTAACGCCCCAACCACCACAAAGGGGACAGGCACCTTTGTGGTGGTTTTTCAGTTTGCCAACGATATGTGAACGGCTAAAAAAGTCTGCTATACTCTTTCCCGCTGTCCCCATCGTCTAGCGGCCAAGGACGCCACCCTTTCAAGGTGGATATCGCGGGTTCGAATCCCGCTGGGGGCACCATTTGAGATGTGGAGCCCGTTACCAATTCGGTAGCGGGCTTTTTGCTACCGATATGCCGGGATTCGAACCCGACAGGGTGCGGATCCCGGCATCATCGCAAAGCCAGCGGGCAAAAAATAGCAAATATGAGTACTGTTACCATTTTAGTAACAGCGATTTCATGCCATCAGAAGGCGATTTAGACGCCAGGGGTCCTACGGCGGAAGAATTGCAAGCGTTTATCAGCTAAGTACTTGGACATATGTTGTGTAACACTGCATATTTTGCAAAAAGATAATGCTACAGAACTTGTGACAGTACTCATATTTGACGTTTTTTGCCCATAGCCCTTTATACCTAGGCAAATCGGCGGCAAAACGGGCTTCAAAGCGTCCTTCGCAAACAAAAACCGGGGCCCGCATGATGCGGACCCCGGCTCAATACCGTGACGATATGTCAGTTACGCCCTACACGTAGAACAGGATGTCGTCGTAGGTCGGGACCGGCCAGTAGTCGGCTGCCACGATCTCCTCCATGGCGTCCACGGCGGCACGCAGCGCATCCATAGCGGGAACGACCTCGTGCGCGTACACGTTGGCCTGCTCCTGACCATCGAGGACCTCGGCCTTCTGATGCACGGCGTCGAGCGCCTTGATGGAGTCGTTGATGGTGGTGATACCGTTGCAGAGCTTGTTGAGCGTGTTCTGCTCGCACTGCATGGCGGCCTCGGCACCGGCGGCACGAATAGTCTCAAGGCCCTTAGCGACCTTGGTGGCATATGCGGTAATGACCGGGCGATAGGTACGACGCGCCTCGCGAACCATCGTGGTGGCCTCGATGTTCATGAGCTTGTTGTACTTCTCGAGCTTGCAGTCGTAGCGGCACTGAGCCTCGGCCTTGGTCAGGACACCCGTCTCCTCGAAGAGCGCGATAGCCTTATCGGAAACAAAGGCGGGCAGGGCATCGGCCGTGGTCTTGTTGTTGGCAAGGCCGCGCTTCTCGGCCTCAATGGGCCACTCGTCGGAGTAACCGTCGCCGGAGAACAGGATGCGCTGGTGATCGGTCAACACCTTCTTGCAGTACTCGAGCGCGGCATCCTGGAACTCATCCTCGGGCGTACCCTCAAGCGCGTCGGCGAAGGACTTGAGCGACTTGGCCACGGCGGCATCGAGCACCAGGTTGGAGTCGGAGACGTTCTGCTCGGAGCCGCAGGCACGGAACTCGAACTTGTTGCCGGTGAAGGCGAACGGGGAGGTGCGGTTGCGGTCGGTGTTGTCCTGCATCAGCTTGGGCAGAGTATCGGCGCCCAAGTCGAGCACGCCGCGCGTGGCATGGACGGAAGCCTTGCCATCGATGATCTTCTCGACGACCTCGGTAAGCTGGTCGCCCAGGAAGATGGACATAATCGCCGGAGGAGCCTCGTTGGCGCCCAGACGATGGTCGTTGCCGGCCGA
>URFE01000034.1:0-16423 GCA_900546965.1 uncultured Collinsella sp. | reverse complement strand
GCTGCTGCCGGGCGACAAGGTCGAGCGCGTCGAGGCATTGCTCGCGGGCGAAAGCGGCAAGGGCAAGCTCGCTTTTGTCGGCGACGGTATCAACGACGCACCCGTGCTTACCCGCGCAGACGTTGGCATCGCCATGGGCGCTATGGGCTCGGACGCCGCAATTGAGGCGGCGGACGTCGTGCTCATGGATGACAAGCCGTCCAACATCTCCCGCGCGATCCGCGTGGCGCGCAAGACCATGTCGATTGTTTGGCAGAACATCATCTTTGCGCTGGGCATTAAGTTGCTGATTCTGGTGCTTGCGGCACTGGGCATCGCCAACATGTGGCTTGCTGTGTTCGGCGACGTGGGCGTGGCGATCATCGCCATCCTGAACGCCATGCGCGCGATGGGTGTCAAGAACCTGTAGCACTCGTGGTCCCTCCGGCCGGGGTCGGGCTTGGTTTTGAAAACGTCCTCACGCATGAGGCCCGCCTTTCCTGCTCCTGCGGAGCAACGGAAAGACGGGCCTCGCGCTGCGGAGTGTTTTCAAAACCAAACCCGGTCCCGGCCTGCATTGACACAGCTGAAGGTTCTTGGGCATCGCTTGCTGGCAGGGTTCCTTTGCTGAAATGGACTTGGCCGAAAGGGCCGCTGGTCCCAGTCGCTGGTTCGCGCTTTGCGTGAACTCCGCGCTACTGTGGGACAGTTAGGCTTCTGTTGTTGGACCCGCTGCATCTTCCCGACCCAACATCGCCCGTAGCTTCTCAAAGCTCTCCTCGCTCAGGCAGTGCTCCATGTGGCAGCCCTCTTGCGACGCCACCTCGGCCGATACGCCTGCATCCTCCAAAAGCCCCACGAAAAAGCAGTGGCGCTCCCACATTTGGCGCGCGACCTCCAGACCGCGCTCTGTCAGATGAACATCTCGTTTGCCCATTTCGACATAGCCGTTGCTTTCCAGCGTCGCCATGGCCTTGGAAACGCTCGCCTTGGTTACGCCGAGGTACTCCGCAACGTCGATCGAGCGCACGATGACCTGACGTTCCGACAGAACGTAGATTGATTCGAGATAGTCTTCTCCGGATTCACGTAGGGCCATGGGCCGCCTTTCGCGATGATTGCTAGTTAGCCTTTGGATACTTTCCACGGCTAACTTTACCGCAAAAGTTGCCCATGTCTTACTACGTTGTCTAAAAAGTTAACCATGTTTCACAAAGCGTGCGGGACGAAAACAAAATGGGGACGCCCCGCAAGGAGTGTCCCCAGGTGCCAGGTGCCGGCCCGCAGTTACATCAGTCCAAAGTACTTCGCGGCGTTGTAGATGCCGTCGTCGTCCACGGCGGTCGTCACGTAGGCTGCCGCGGCCTTCACGGTATCCTGCGCGTTGCCCATGGCCACACTCGTTCCCACGGCGGAAAACATCGACAGGTCGTTCTCGCCATCGCCAAAGGCAATCACCTCGCTCGCGTCGACACCCAAGCGCTCCAGCGTCGCCGCAACGCCCAGGTCCTTGCCGCCGTTAGCGGGGATAATGTCGCAGAACAGGTCGCACCAGCGCGTAGTGAGCGAATGCGACACCGCATCGGTCACGATATGTTCGTCGGCCGGATCCACAAAGGCGCAAAACTGGTAGACCGGCGCGTCAAAGGCGTGCTCAAACGGCTCCTCGTGGTAGACGATTCCCGCGTTGCTGCCGGCCGTCACCACGCGCTCGGACAGACGGTTCACAAACGAGTTCTCGCCCTGCATGCACAGCGAGTCGTAGCGCCCCTGCGCCACCTGGTCCACAATCACCGCGACGTCGTCCGGATCGATCGGGCAGCTACGGTAAACGCCCTTGGCATCAAAGCAGTGCTGGCCCGAAAGCGTAATGTACGCATCCCAGCCCAAGTCGAGCAGCCAATCGGGCATCTGGTAGGTCGGGCGACCCGTGGCGATCACGCATGCAATCCCCTGCTCGCGAAAGCTGTCGAGCACCTGCTGCGCCGACGCCGGAATCCGGTGGGTCTTAAAGCTCAGCAGCGTACCGTCGATATCGAAAAACGCGGCTTTGATCATCCTCGTCTACTCCTCGCCCTCGAGCTTTTCGCTCGCCTCGAGCCACGCCATCTCCAGCTCGTCCATGGCGGCGTGGGCCTCGTCGATCTTTGCCTGCTGCTCGCCGAGCGCCGTGTAGTTGGTGGGGTCAACCTGTGCCATCGCGGCCTCGGCCTCCTCCACGCGGGCGCGCTGCGTCTCCATTTTGCGCTCGAGCGAGCTCACCTCGCGGCGGAGCTTCTGGCGCTCGGCGTTGGAAAGGCCATTGGGCTGGCCGCTCGACTTGGGCTTTTCGGCCACAGCTGCCGCGGCACCGGTGTCAAACGTGCCGGTCTTGGCGCTCGGCGCGCCCACGGGCTCGCCCTCAGCGGTGGCGTTGCACAGGCGCAGGTACTGGTCGACGCCGCCGGGCATATGCGTCAGGTGGCCGTCGAGCAGCGCCCACTGTTGGTCGGTCACGCGCTCCATCAAGAAGCGGTCGTGCGTCACCAGAATCAGCGTGCCGGGCCAGCCGTCGAGCAGGTCCTCGACAATCGCGAGCATGTCGGTATCCAGGTCGTTACCGGGCTCGTCCAGGATAAGCACGTTGGGCTCGTCCAGGATCGTCAGCAACAGCGACAGGCGACGGCGCTGGCCGCCCGAAAGATCGCCGATGCGGCTCCAGAGCTGCTGCGTCGTAAAACCCAGGCGCTCGCAGAGCTTTTCGGGCGAAGTCTCCTTGCCGTCGATGACGTAATACTTCTTATAGTTGCCGAGGACCTCGCGGATCGTGTCGCCCATGAAGGGTTCGAGCTCCTCGAGCTGCTGCGACAGCACGCCAAAGCGCACTGTCTGGCCAATCTTCACGCGGCCGCGCGTGGGTTCAATCTTGCCCTGGATCACGTCAAGCAGCGTCGACTTGCCAGCGCCATTCTCACCCAAAAGACCATAGCGGTCGCCCGCACCAATGAGCCAGGTCACATCGGAGAGCACCTGCTTGGGCGCGCCGCCGGCATCCGCATAGCCGGCGTCCACGTCGACCACGTCGATAACCTGCTTGCCTAGGCGGCTCACGGCGAGGCGCTTGAGCTCCAGCTCGTCACGCACGGGCGGCACGTCGGCGATCAGCTCGCGAGCGGCATCAACACGAAACTTGGGCTTGGTGGAACGCGCCTGGGCGCCGCGGCTCAGCCACGCGAGCTCCTTGCGCGCCATGTTGCGACGGCGCTCCTCGGTAACCGCGGCCATGCGGTCGCGCTCCACGCGCTGCAGGATATATGCGGAGTAACCGCCCTCGAAGGGATCGACCTGGCCGTCGTGGACCTCCCACATACTGGTGCAGACCTCGTCCAAGAACCAGCGGTCGTGCGTGACCACGAGCATCGCGCCCTGGCCGCGCTGCCAGCGGGCCTTTAAGTGACGCGCGAGCCAGTTGATGGTGCGCATGTCCAGGTGGTTGGTGGGCTCGTCGAGCATGAGCACGTCATAGTCGCCGATCAGCAGGCGCGCGAGGTCCACGCGACGGCGCTGGCCGCCCGAAAGCTCGCCCACCGTGCCCTCCCAGGGCACATCGCTAATAAGGCCGGCCAGAATCTGGCGCGTACGCGGGCTCGAGGCCCACTCGTATTCAGGCGTGTCACCGACGACGGCATGATGCACGGTGTCGGTATCGACCAGGTTATCCTTTTGGCCGAGCAATCCAATCGTCGTGCCGCGGCGGTGCGTCACGCGTCCGTCATCGGGCTCCAGCGTGCCGGCGAGCACGCTCAGCAGCGTCGACTTGCCGTCGCCGTTTTTACCGACAATACCAATGCGGTCACCCTCGCCCACGCCGAGCGTCACGCTATCGAAAATATGCTTGGTGGGAAACTCTAGGCTGACGGAATCGCATCCCAAAAGAATCGCCATATGCCCTGCTCCTTCGTAGAAATTCAACGTTGTCCATGATAGCAGCGAAAAGGCGGGCCGCACACGACACAAAAAGGCGGGCCATCTCCCACAAGAGATGACCCGCCTCTCCAATCAGTCCCGTGGCGACCGTGGCCACCGCGGGCCTCAAGCATGTCCCGGACTAGGAGAACATGCCGGTGAGGTAATCATTCAGCCGCTTGTCCTTGGGCCGCTGGAAAATCTCGTCAGTCTCGTCGTACTCGACCATATCGCCCATGTAGAAGAACGCCGTGCGGTTGGACACACGCGACGCCTGCTCCATGTTGTGCGTCACGATAACGATGGCGCGGTCGGCCACGATCGATGACATGAGGTCCTCGATCGCCAGCGTCGAGATGGGGTCGAGCGCCGAGCAGGGCTCGTCGAACAGAATCACGTCGGGGTTGAGCGCCAGCGTGCGCGCGATGCACAGACGCTGCTGCTGGCCGCCCGAAAGCGCGTAGGCGCTCTTGTCGAGCTTGTCTTTGACCTCGTCCCAAAGCGCCGCGCCGCGCAGGCTTTCCTCGACCATGCGGTCGAGCTCGTCGCGGTCGGTGATGCCGTGGCGCTTAGGCGCAAACGTGATGTTGTCGCGAATGGACTTGCGGAACGGGTTGGGCTGCTGGAACACCATGCCAATGGAACGGCGCAGCTCGTAGGTGTTTTCGGTCTTGGTGTTCACGTTGCGCCCGCGATAGTTGATCTCGCCCTCCACGCGGCAGCCGCGAATCTCGCGATTCATGAGGTTGAGGCTACGCAAGAAGGTCGACTTACCGCAGCCCGAAGGCCCGATGAGCGCCGTGATCTCGCCCTTGTGAAAGTCGAGCGACGTATTGTGCAGTGCATGGTGGTCGCCATAGTACACGTTGACGTCCTTGGTGGAGAGCACGACCTCGTCGCTCACGGCCTTGCCGCTTACGCGCACGCGCTTCTCGCTCTCCCCCACGCTCGACAAAAAGTCCTGGGTCTCGGACGATGCCGCCTCAGTTGCGGGCGTTGCATTTATCTCGCTCATTCGGCCGTCATCCTCCTTGCCAGTTGCTTGCCCACGATACGGGCGACTACGTTAAACAGCAGCACGCAGATCATCAGCAGCGCCGCGGTGCCCCAAACGATCTGCTGAGCCTCGGGGCTGCCCTCGCCATAGATCTTGTAGATGTGCACGGCGAGCGACTCGCCGGGACGGAACACGTTCCAGGCGCAGGTGGGGCTCGACAGGTTAAAGCTCAAGAAGTTCAGGCGAACCGGCGAGCTCATGCCCGAGGTAAAGAGCAGTGCTGCGGCCTCGCCAAACACGCGGCCGGCCGAAAGCACGATGCCCGTCACGATGGCAGGCATGGCCTCGGGGATCAGGATGTGCAGCGTGGCCTCCCAGCGAGTGAGGCCCATGGCCAGGCACGCATCGCGCTGGGCCTGCGGCACGTCCTCGAGCGCCTGCTGGATCACGCGCACCAGGATGGGGATGTTGAACATGGTGAGCGCGACGGCGCCGGAGATGATGGAGTACTTCCAGCCCAGCTGCACCGAGAACACCAGAAAGCCGAACATGCCGACGACGATGGAAGGCAGCGAGGACAACGTCTCGATGGCGGTAGAGGCGATGTCGCGGATAGGGCCGTTCGGCGCGTACTCAACCAGGAAGACCGCCCCGCCCAGACTGATGGGCACCGAGATGACCAGAGTGATCAGCAGCAGGTAGAACGAGTCGAACAGCTGGTAGAGCACGCCGCCCTGCGTTCCGTTGGCGCGCGACGGCTCCGTGAGAAAGCCCGGCTGGAACAGCGTCGAGATGCCCTCGAACAGGATATAGGCCACCATGGAGACGACGATGAGCATGACGATGGCGACGATCGCCGTCAACACGCCCGTGGCGAAGCGGTCCTGCTTTTGGACACGCCCGAGCCTCGCCTCGTCGATGTGGATACGCGTGCTAGCCACGAGCCTTCGCCCCCTTGCGGCCGATAAGGTGGATGATCAGGATGAAGATGAGGCTCATGCCCATCAGCAGCAGACCGAGCGCCCACAGAACATCGTCCTGGGCCGAGCCCTCGGCATAGACCGCCATAGACGTGGTGAGCGTGGTGGTGATGGTGGATGCCGGCGACAGCAGTGACGTCGGCATGGCCTCGATACCGCCGATAACCATGCGCACGGCAAGCGTTTCGCCAAAGGCGCGGGTCATACCAAGGATGACCGCAGTCATGAGCGACGGCATGGCGGACTTGAGTACCACGTGCCAGATGGTCTGCCAGCGGGTGTAGCCCAGCGCGAGCGAGCCCTGGCGGTAGCTGTCGGGCACGGCGCGCAGGCCATCGACCGAAAGTGTGGTCATGGTCGGCAGGATCATGACGGCCAGCACGATGGCGCCGGGCAAGATGCCCAGGCCCGTGCTCACGTGGAAAACGCTCTTCATAAGACCGACGACCACGTGAAAACCGATCAGGCCAAAGACGACCGAGGGGATGCCGGTCAAAAGCTCAATGAGCGGCTGAAAGATCTTAGAGCCAAACTTAGGGCTAATCTCGACCGCAAAGATGGCAGAGCCGATGGCGATGGGCAGCGCGATAAGCGTGGAGAGCACCATGACCGCAAACGAGGTGACGATCAGGGGCAGGGCGCCGGTATAGGGCAGGCCGTTTTTGGCTGTGTTGGCCAGGTCCCACTTGGTGCCGGTGAAAAACTCGACGACCGAGACGCCGTCCTTGACAAAAGCCGAGAGGCCCTTTTGGGCGACCATAAAGATGAGCGCGGCAACGACAAGCGTCACGAGCGCTACACACGCGCCCGTGACGCCCAGGCCCACGTTCTCAAGGTCGCGCTTTGGCAGCTGTTTTGCCATTGCAAACCTTTCCGGGGCGATTACTTATTTAGCAGAGACCTTGCCGCTGGCGTCCTTGACGACCTTCATGGCAGAGACGGGGATGAAGCCCTGCTCCTCGACGAGCTTGCCCTGGACGTCGTCGGAAAGCATGAACTCCAGGAAGGCCTTGGTGGCCTCGTCGGCGTCCTTGGAGCAGTACATGTGCTCGGTAGCCCAGATCTTGAAGGAGTCGTCGGTGACGTTTGCGCTCTTGGGCTCCACGTCCTCGACCTTGATGGCATTGAACTTGGAGTCATCGAAGTGCGAGAAGTCCAGGTAGGAGATGGCGTTGTCGGTGCTGCCCATCTGAGTCTGGACGTCGCCGGACTTGTCGAGCTCGGCGTCGCCCTTAAAGTCGACAGCCTCGTCGCCAAAGACGGCAGCCTCGAAGGTGGCGCGGGTACCGGAGCCGGCCTTGCGGTTGAGAACGACGATAGTAGCGTCGTCGCCGCCGACCTCCTTCCAGTTGGTGATCTGGCCGGAGAAGATGCCCTTGAGCTGCTCAAGGGACAGGTCGTCGACCGTCACGTTCTTGGAAACGACGGGACCCATGCCCACGACGGCGACCTCGTGGTCGACGAGGTTCTTGACCTGGTCGGCCTCGAGCTTGGTCTCGGCGAAGACGTCGGAGTTACCGATGGTGACGGTGCCGGCGGCGACAGCGGTCAGGCCCTTGCCCGAACCGTTACCCGAGCCGGAGACGGAGACATCGGGGTTGGCGTCCATGAATTTCTCGGCAGCGGCCTCGACGAGAGCCTGGAACGAAGAGGCACCGTCGTAGGTCACCTCGCCGGAGACGGACTCGGCAGCAGCGGCGCTACCCTTGTCGGCAGCGTTGGAAGCGCCTGCGCCACCGCAGCCAACGAGGCCGAGGTCGACGATGCTGGCAAGACCACCAGCGAGGCCGAGGAACTGACGACGAGAATAAGCCTGATCGAGCATGATCTTCCTTTCATACATGCGATTCGCGGGCACCCTGCCCGCTTTGCTGTTTGGAAAGATACGGCCTCGATCGGGCAGTGCCCGCGCCAACTGCGGTTTTTTACGGGCATCTGATAGACCCTTACCGCAAGCGCAGCACGGCCTTTACAAACGAATAACAAACCCGCCGCCAAGCATGGCCCGCCTTTTACACCAGAGGAACGTCCCCAACGACTATCCCACCACAACAGAAAAAGCCCGGGCCGAAGCACCGGGCTCGTTATGCAAGTTTGTATCCAAGCAGGATATAGGGGTTTTCCAGGTGCCCGAGATTGCCCCGAAAGAGGAGCGCCGCGTACTTTGGTACGCAAGCGACGGTTTGAGGGGCAAGGTCGGGTGCCTGGGGAAGCCCTACAGCTCTAGCTCATTCAAGCGCAGGATGGCCACGATGTAGATCTTGAGCGCCTGTTTAAGCTGTTCTTCGCTGGCACACTCGTTGGGGCCGTGCATCTGGCCGCCCCACGCGGGCAGCTCCAGGCCGGTCTCTTCGGGGCCAAACGAGACGGCGCGGGCAAAGTTGCGCGCGTACGTGCCGCCGCCCATGGCAAAGGGCTCAGCATGCTTGCCGGTGAACTCGTTATAGGTATCGACAAGCGCCTTCACGGCCGGATCATCGGCAGAGACTGAGAACGGCACCTTAGCGCGACCCAGCTGGCACGTCACGCCAAAACGGCCCACGAGCGGGTCGAGCTGCTCTCGGATGGTATCGGCACTCGTACTGTCGGGGAAGCGCACGTCGATGACCTGCTCAATATGGCCATCCGCCACGCGGATGACTCCAGCGTTGCAGGTAAGCGGGCCAAACGACGGACTCGTCGCATCGATACCTAGGCCGCGGCCATAGGCATCCGCATGCACAAAGGCCAGGAACTTGACGAATTCGTGCTCGGCAGGCGTCAGCAGGCGCTCGTCGCGTGCACCAAACGCGTCCTCGGCCTCGCGCAGATACGACACAATCAGGCCGACGGCGTTGATGGTGCCCTCAGGCATCGAAGCGTGGCCGCCAATACCGTGGGCGAAAATCTGCGCATGGCCATTGTCGAGCGCCGTGATCTCCAGGCGGTCGGCGTTCTCAACGGGCGCCGGCAGCTCATCGGCGGCAATCGCAAGCTCGCAGATGGACTGCGACGGAATGGCATTGCTCGCCTCGGAGCCGCTCCACGACACGATGCGCCCGCCGTCGATCTTGGGGCTCACGAACGTCGCCCCAAACTGGCCCTTCTCGGCATTGCAGACCGGGAACTCGGCATCGGGCGTAAACAAAAAGTCGGGGTCTGCGTGATTCTCCAGATAATGGTGAACGTCGGACATGCCCACTTCCTCATCGCAGCCCAGCAGCGCGCGGAAGGTATAGCGCGGCACAATGCCGTGCTTGAGCAGGTAGGCACCGGCGTAGAGCGACAACACCGCCGGACCCTTGTCATCAATCACGCCACGGCCGAGCAGCCAGCCCTCGCGACGCTCCATCGCAAACGGGTCGGTGTTCCAGCCGGGGCCGGCGGGCACCACGTCCACGTGGCAGATGGTCGCGAGCTGCTTGTCGCCGCGACCCGGGATATCGGCAATGCCCACATAGCCCTCGTCGTCGCTCGTCTGGTAGCCGAGCTTTTGCGCAATGCCGAGCGCGCAATCGAGCGCATCACGAACCGGGCGGCCAAACGGCGCACCGGGCTCTGCATCGGCAGCAACGGCCACAGACGGATAGCTCACCAGCTGCTCGATATCGGCGACGACATCTTCCCAGACCTCGTCGACATACTCGGCAACGCTCTGCTCCACCTGATTCATGGACGACCTCCTTACCAATAAGCAGCGGGCACGCCCGCCCCTCACATCACGTCATTAGATAGCGAAAAGTTTAGCAAGCTCGGCCACCGAGTGCACCACCGCATCGGCGCCCGCAGCCTCGTGCTCCCCCGGCGCCGCCGCACCCGAATAGATGCCAATGCACGGCACGCCCATCGCGTGCGCGCCCTCGACGTCGTTAAAGCGGTCGCCAATCATCACGGCCTCGTCCGCGGTCGCGCCCAGGGCCGCCAGCGCATCGCGGACCGAATCCGCCTTGGTCTCGCGGCCCTGCGGCGGATTCATGCCAACCACGGCCTCAAACTGAGAAAGCCCCAGTTCACCCACCATGTCAACGCACTTTGCCTCCATGCGCGACGTCGCCACGGCCAAGCGCTTGCCCTGGGCGACCAACCCATCCAGCAGCTCGGGGATCCCGTCGAACACGGGATACTCCTCCGGTCCCAGCTCGTCAAAAAAGGCGCGGTATTCGTCGGCCACCACAAGCGACTCCTCGCGGGAGAAGCCATAAAAGTCGTGAAAACTCTTCCACAGGGGCGGCCCGATCATGCGACGCAGGTCACCCATCTGCGCCTCCGAAAACCCGCGTGCAGCCAGCGTCTTGCGCGTCGAGGTCATCACCGCCCGACCCGTATCGGCCACCGTGCCATCAAAATCAAACAGCACGACCGGCCGCTTGCATATCTCCAGCGCCTCCATCGGCATCCCTCTTCCCCAGTTGACGATTTCCACACCGACACTTCAAACTGTTGACTATTCAACAATTTAACCTAGCAATGTAGAGCAACTCCACTATACTTGTCGCACTTTGCTCTCAGAAGGCGGCGCCGTCGCGCCCCAACGAAAGGTGCAATTATGTCTTTTGCCATCATAACCGACTCCACGTCGGACATCTCCCCCGCCCGCGCCCAAGAGCTCGGCATTTACGTGATTCCGCTGCATGTGATTATCGAAGGCGAGGACCTGCTCGACCAGGTGCAGATTACCGCCCAGGAGTACGTCGCGCGCATGGCCGGCTCCGAGCAGCTGCCGCACACCTCGCAGCCGAGTGCCGGCGAGTTCAAGGAACTCTTTGACCGCGTGCGCGCCGACGGTCACGATAGCGCCATCTTTATCTCGCTGTGCAGCGAGTGGTCCGCCTGCTATGCCAACGCCAGCCTGACGGCCGAAACGCACGAGCTCGACGTGCGCTGCATCGACTCGCGCACCGGCTCGGGCGCCGAGGGCCTGCTGGTGGAGTACACGCTGGCCATGCGCGAGGACGGCCGCAGCCTGGACGAGACCGAGGCGCAGATCCGCGCGACGCTGCCCGACGCCCACCTGCTGCTGATTCCCCGCACGCTCGAGAATCTCGTTAAGAACGGCCGCGCGCCCAAGCTCGCCGGCCAGCTCACGCAAATGCTCAACATTCGCCTGGCCGTTTCGCCGGAGTGGAAATCGGGCGAGATCAAGGCCATAAAAAAGGGCCGCGGTGCCAAACGCATCGTTACCAACACCATGGCCGATTGCCTCGCATTTTTGGCCGAGCATCCGGGCTCCAGCGTGCGCGTGCTCACGACCGGCGCCGCCGAGGAGCAGGAGCTCGTCAGCCAAGCGCTCGCAGGCCAAGACTATGTAGACGCCGGCACCGGCCCCATCGGCTGCACCATCGCCACCCATGTAGGCGTCGATGCCATAGCCATCAGCTACTGCCCCCGCTACCAGCCCATCCACTAGGGACGCCCACATCAGTTGCGGTGAAATAGGGACCGTTTTTGGCTTATCAGCCGCAAATCAATCCCTATTCCACCGCAACTTAGAAGCAGTTCATTTGGGACGGGGCTAAAAAGACTGACACGTAACGTTACGCACCGGTCTTTTTAGCCCCGTTCCATTTTTGCTACCCTACATCAGCCCGCTCAGGGCAATGTCAACGGCTTCGTTGAGGTCGTCGGTGATGTGTACCAGATCCGGATCGAGCGGGCTGATCATACCGGCGTCCATCACCGGACCGTTAAGCCAGTCAAATAGGCCCTGCCAGTACTCGCTGCCTACCAGCACAAGCGGCATGCGCTTGACCTTGTGCGTTTGCACCAGCGTGAGCACCTCGAACATCTCGTCGAGCGTACCAAAACCACCGGGAAACACAATAGCGCCCGAGCTGTATTTGACGAACATGGTCTTGCGCACAAAGAAGTAGCGGAAGTCCATACCGAGGTTTACGTATTTGTTGAGCCCCTGCTCGTGCGGCAATTCAATGCCCAAGCCAACTGACTTGCCGTTGACACTCGCCGCTCCCCTGTTGGCCGCTTCCATGATGCCGGGGCCGCCACCGGTGATGACCGCCACGCCACGTTGCGCGATCTTGCGCCCGACGGTACGCGCCGCCTTGTAGAGCGGATCGGTCTTAGGCGTGCGGGCGCTGCCGAAGATGGTCACTGCAGGACCAAGCTCTGCAAGCGCGCCAAAGCCATCGACAAACTCTGCCTGAATGCGCAGCACGCGCCACGGATCGGCATGCAACCAGTCGGTCGACTCCTCGGGCGCCAACAGGTTGGCGTAGGTGTTGTCCTTAGGAATCATGGGACCGCGCATGACCACGGGGCCACGCCGATACGTCTCGTCGTAGGCCGGCTCGCCCTCGACGTTCTCATTCTTAATCATGGGTGCTCCTATCGAGAAAAAGAAAACGGGCGGGGTCGACGCCATGCGCCAAACACCCGCCCGAACATCAACTATTCGGTATGGTACCCACGATGCATCAAGTGCTTGCAAGCTATCGGTCAGCGGTCGTGCGGCCGGTGTCAGCAAATGTGACGACCGGCCGCCGCTCGCCCCTTGCCGTTGCCCGCGCTCTGCAAGCGCCCGCGCCGCTCTTAGTAGTCCACCGCCGCAGGGCTGTTCATCCAGTCGCTCACAAACGCGCCGTAGCGGCCCTCGATAATGGCCTGGCGGGCACGCTGCATAAGGTTGAGCAGGTAGTAGATGTTGTGCATCGAAAGCAGGATGCCGCCGAGCATCTCCTTCTGCGTGACCATGTGGCGAATGAGCGCGCGGCTGTAGCCGCCCGTGCACACCGGGCAGGTGCAGGTGGGGTCGATAGGGCCGTCGTCGTGCGCAAAGCGCGCGTTGCGGAAGTTAAGGCGACCTTCACTGGAGAACGCCGTACCCATGCGGCCGGTGCGCGTCGGCAGCACACAGTCGAACATGTCGATGCCCACGCCCACGCCGCGCACGAGCGTGGTCGGATTGCCGACACCCATCAGGTAGCGCGGCTTGTGCTTGGGCATGTACTCACTCGCGAGCGGCGCCAGGGTCTCGAACATGGTCTCGTGGTCCTCGCCCACCGAGTAGCCACCGATGCCGTAACCGGGGAAGTCGCCGCACTCTTCCAGATGGCGCAGCGAACGCAGGCGCAGGTCCAGATGCATGCCACCCTGGACGATGCCAAAGAGTGCCTGATCATCGCGGGTGTGTGCCTTATAGCAGCGCTCGGCCCACATACTCGACAGCTCGACGGCGCGCTCGACATAGGCACGCGTGGCGGGATAGCCGGGGCATTGATCGAGCTGCATGCAGATGTCGGAGCCGAGCTTCATGGCGATTTCCATGTTGTCCTCGGGCGTCCAGAACACGTGGCGGCCGTCGTAGTCGTTGACGATAAAGCGCACGCCCTCGTCGGTGAGCTTGACGGCGTCGTTGTGGCTGAACACCTGGAAGCCGCCCGAGTCGGTAAGAATGGGGCCATGCCAGTTCATAAACTTGTGCAGTCCGCCCAGCTCGGCGATGGTGTCCTCGCCGGGACGCATGGACAGGTGATAGGTGTTGGCAAGCACGATCTGGGCGCCGAGCTGTTTAACGGTCTCGGTAGGAATGCCCTTGACGTTTGCCTTGGTGCCCACGGGCATAAAGATTGGCGTCTCGATGTCGCCGTGCGGGGTGTGCAGCACGCCGGCACGCGCATGCGTCGTCGGGTCCTCGGCGATCAGGTCGAATTTAAAAAGGTTCTGGTCCATAAACTGGAACTCCTTGGTTGCGGTTCATATGCAAACCATTATACGGGCAACCCGCAAAGAGCACCGACTCGACAGAAACTGATGCATTAAACGACTAGTTGTTGGGGACACTCTTCAGCGCCATCTTGCAAAGGAGCGTCCCAATCTGCCGGCACTTAGGGACTGTCCCCAAGTGCCGGCAAGAGTGTCCCTTATGACTAGTCATTTAAGAACGTCCCCAACGACTACGAGATCATCTCCAACAGCCAAGGCAACGCCGATGCTCTGGCGACGTCAGCGAGCGGTCGCCCTGGTGACCGCGCAGCGTCGAGCCGTTACGCGGTTTGGTAAAACCGCGTAACCCCTAAGGCCGCTGACCCATGCCACCCTCGAGGGTGACGGTCTCGCCGTTCATGTACTTAAAGTCGGGGCCGCAGAGCTGAACGACCACGCGGCCGATTTCCTTCTCGACGTCGCCGTAGTGACCAGCCGGCGGCATGTGGACGTTGGCCTTAAACGCCTCGGGATAGGCATCCTGGAAGTTCTCGAGCGCAGCGGTCCAAGCAAGCGGGCAAACGATATTGACGTTGATGCCGTCCTTGCCCCACTCGTTGGCGGCAACGCGGGTCAGGCCGCGGATGCCCTCCTTGGCGGCAGCATAGCTGCACTGGCCATAGTTGCCAAACAGGCCGGCGCCCGAAGCGAAGTTGACCACGGAGCCCTTGGTCTCCTTCAGGTGCGGATAGGCCTTCTGCATGTACAGATAGGTAGCATACAGACCGGAGTAAATGGCCAGGTTAAACTGATCCATGGTGTGATCGGCGATGGTCACGCCCGAGGCGCTAGCCTGAGCATTGTTGACGACGGCGTCGATGCGGCCGAACTCCTCAATGGCCTTGTCGATGACGTTCTGGACGACGGCCTCGTTGTCCTGACCAGCCGAGACATCGGCCTGAACAGGCAGAACCTTGACACCGTACTCGGCCTCGAGAGACTCCTTGGCGGCCTCGAGCTTGGCGACGTTGCGGCCGGTGATGACGAGGTTCGCGCCCTCCTTGGCAAATGCGATATCGATGCCGTAGCCGATGGAGCCAGCGGAACCGTCCTTAAGCGTGGCCTTGCCGCCGCCGGTGACGATCACGGTCTTACCAGTGAAAAGTCCCATACAAAGTCCTTTCAAATCGCGACGGGCACGCCCGCCGACTGCGCGTATCCAACTTCACGCGCCAAAAGCTGAAATGCAACTTTAGCGGGTTCAAGTGAAAAATAAAGACCGCAGCAGGCGAACGGCACCACGTCGTTCGGCGAAGGGATTGTCAAGTACAAACTGGGTAAAGCGGCCGAGTTATTGTTATCAGATCGAGCCATCGAACACGTTTTGAAACTTTGCTGCGGCGCGCGGGATGTCGGCGCGAGACTTTATCATAGGGTGACAAACAACGATGAGGAGCACATGCCTATGACAGACGAGCTGGACCCCCAGACTCAACAGCATATTGATGATCCCGCAGACGTCACCGCAGATACTGACGCTGTGACCTGCGATGGTATCGACATCGACGACCCCATCTTGGACGAAAGCGCTACGGCGGAAACCCCCGAAACAGAAAACGCCGATGAGCAAAACGACGATGCGCCCGCTCAGGACGACGCCCCTGTACAGGACGACGCCCCGCAAGCAGCGGGCCCCATCGAGGTGTCTTCGGAAGAAGAGCTCGATGCCGTCATGGACTCCATGATGGATGCTGTCAAAGCGATGAAAGACGCCGTCGCCGATGCCGATATTGATGCCGAGGAAGAGGAGGCCGCCGAGGCGGCCTCGACCTTTGTGCCCGGCGAGACTCCGGTTGCCGACCAGGGCAGCACCATGCCCTCGTTTCTGCAGCTCGAGCACCCCACGATTGGCGCCGATGCGGTCGATCCGCACGCAGCAGGCTTTTCTGTGGTCGAGGGCGGTACCGGCAATATCGCCGCGCCGCAGGCTGCCGATGCGGACGCTGCCGACACCGCTCGCCCAACCGCCCCGCACTCCCCCGCCGCGAGCCGCGATCTGGGGACCGCTGTCTCGAACACTGCGAACGCCGTGGGCACCTTTATCGCCCAGGGCGCCTCGGCCATGCGCGAGATGAACGCCGCGAAAAAGGCACTTGCCGATGCCCGCGCCCACCTGGCCGAACTTGAGCAGCGCATTGCCGATCAGGCCGAGGAACTCGAGACGCGCCAGGATATCGCAGGCCGCTACGACCAGATCGTCGCCGACCAGCGTCAGGCGATCGCCACAGCGCAAAAGACCGCTGCGGCAGCCGAGATTGACCATGATGCCCACGCCGCCAAAGCGACAGAGCTCAAGGGGCAGTTCGAACAAATGAAGACAGAGGATGACGCGACTGAGCTCCGCCTGAAGGCCGCGCTCGATGCCGTGGAGGCCCGCGAGGCGAGCTCGCGCGAGACCGGCAACCGCCTCATTCGACGTCTTGAGGATTCCAAGCGCATCCGCGACAAGGTAAAGGCCGAGCGAGACGCCGGCATTGCCGCCGCACAACAAACCGTCGACGCCACGCGCGCCCAGCTCGAGACGCTGCGTCATGAGTATGCCGAGCTGCAACGCAATCCCTCGGCAAATCCCGCCAACTATACGGTGCGCACCAGCGAGCTCTCGATGCAGATCTCCGACACGGCAGATGCCCTGCGTAAAGCCGAAGAAGATGTCCCGCGCATCACCGCCGACCTTGAGCACTCGCTTGCCGCAGCCGAGCAGGCCGTCGAGCAGGCGCAAGCCCCCATCGCCGACGCCAAGCGAGCCCATCAGGCCGTGACGGCGGAGGCCGATGCCTGTCTCTTATACACATCTCCGAGCCCACGAGACATCTCAGGATCT